>JBFGYW010000279.1:0-1888 GCA_041587235.1 Vibrio sp. | reverse complement strand
TGTTTTTTTTGTTTTTTTTTATTATCCTACTCAATAGTTGAGGTAAAAAATTGTAAAAAAACCTGAACAAACCCCAAACAACGCTGTCATAATTATTTGATTTTTCTTATTAAACTACAAAAGAAAACAAAATGAACTCGATTGATTCAAAATTTTTCATCGCTGAACGCTTTTTGTTTGATAGCAATACTAATTATTTATTCGATCAACAAAGCGATGATGAGTCAATCCGGCTTGGCAGCAATGAAGGTCGTATTTTGTTGCTTTTGTGCCAAAAACCTAACGCAGTGATCACTCGCCAAGAATTGCATGAATTTGTCTGGCGAGAGCAAGGCTTTGAGGTCGATGATTCAAGCTTAACCCAAGCCATTTCGACCCTGCGCAAAAACCTTAAAGATTCGACTCGCTCCCCAGTTTACATAAAGACGGTCCCAAAGAGAGGCTATCAACTCATTTGTGCCGTCGAAACCTATTGTCGCGATACGCCGATTACTCTCGAGACGTCATTACAAAAAGCGCCGGATGATTCGCCGTTACACTCGGGTTTTCACCGCGAAGCCTCAATAGACAGCGCGACCATGCCAGTACATTCAGCGTCCGTTGACGATGATAAACCGCCTCGTTTCACTCACTCTGTCGCCGAGTCTGCTCAGCTTAAAAAGCGACCGTCCAAAGCATCATGGCGCTCGGTGACGTTCGGTAGTGCGATGCTGGTTATCGCCGTACTGATTCCCATTTATACCGCTTTTTTTTCTATGCCACCGACCAGCGAACTCAAGTTGCTCATGCGATACCAAAACACACCGGTTTATGGCTCTCTTTACTATCCGTCGATTGAGAAATGGAAAAAAGACATTCAATTGTGTGTGAGTCACTACTTAATTCATCGCCAAGCTCATGCGTTACCTACGCAAATCATTGTAACGGGTGGAGAAGAAGACAAACTGGTATTAAACTACATTCACAAGGAAAGCCAAGCCAGTGAAAATTTCACCGTGCGAATATTGTACGACCAGCAAGCCCAACTTGCTCAAGTCTGTCAATAATTGAAAGAGGATCATCTCTATGTCTTATAAGATCGCATCTCTACTTTTAGCACTGTCTATTGCATTTTCATCCTGGCTGTATTGGGGCAGTGATTACCGCGTGCGTCATATTATTACCGCCAATGAATGGGAGTCTCACCTCGAGACATTAATGCCTGATACACTCGCTTCAAGCTCCGTCCCCGGAACTCACCCTTTGCAAAAAGTCAGTATGACTGCAAATGTTAAATATCTACCCAATGGCAGTTATATCCGCGTTTCTACGATCAAATTATTCACCGCTCAACAAGAAGTGATGTCGATCGATATGTCTGAGCATGGCGACTGGAAAATGACCGACGACTATCTCCTCATCACCCCTAAAGACTTTAAAGATTTGTCTTCCCCCAAGTCACAGGAAGTGAGTACTAAACAGTTAAACCTGGTTAAGCAATTATTTAAGATGGATGCTCAGCAAAGCCGCAAAGTCGACGTTATTAACCCCAAAACCTTACTGCTGACCAGTTTAGATCACGGCTCACAGGTTTTATTTGCCAATTAGCGATTGATATGAAAAAAGTCACTATTCGAATTTACTACTGTACCCAATGCAATTGGATGCTTCGCGCCACTTGGTTAGCGCAAGAGTTGTTACATACTTTTAGCGATGACATAGAATCGGTCAATTTATGCCCAGCCACCGGTGGCTACTTTGAGATCTTTTGCAATGACACCTCTTTGTGGGAAAGGAGAGCCGAACAAGGTTTTCCCGATGCCAAAACGCTTAAGCAAAGACTGAGAGATCATATTGACCCATTGCGACAACTTGGGCATATTGATAGATAACATTAAGCGTGGCCACC
>JBFGYW010000278.1:0-1942 GCA_041587235.1 Vibrio sp. | reverse complement strand
TTTCATACGCAACCCGATATTACCGAGGATCAAAATAATCGCACCAACAATTTGATAAGTGGTTAACCCTTTATCCAAAAAGAACCAGTTAATCGCCGCGGCAAACACAGGGAAAGACAGCTCCGCTAAGGTCGCCATTTGTGCTGGTACTGTTTTCAAACCGCGGTAATAAAACCACATACCAATCAAGCCGCTCAATAACGCCATGATGACGATAAGGCCTAAATCAACCGTCACAACTGACTTCAGGCTGTCTGCTTGTATGAGCGCCAACGGCGCAAGAACCAATAAACCAGCGACAAATCGGCCAGACATAATGGCATTCGCAGGCACATTTTGATGAGAAAGGTATTTACCACACACCGTTGCTGCGCCCCACGCAATAACGGCAATAAGGGTAAAGCCATACCCTTTGAGAAGACTCATACTGTCACTAGAGTAATGCCATTGAGCATCACCGAGTGTACGTAAATCTGGCCACATCATGATAAAGCTACCCGCCAAAATCACCGCAGCCCAACGAACAAATTGGCCTTCAATGCGCTCTTTCAAGAACCAATAAGCCAATAGAATCGCAACGATCGGTTGGAGCTTTTGCAGCAAAATCACCACAGTAGGGTTCAGATATTGAAAGGCTTCAGTGAACGCCAAAGTGCCAATCGCGGAACCAACACCGCCAATGAAGAACAAACACAGTAAGCTGTTGAGCGATAAATGACGAAAAACATGGCGATATCGCCATATTAACGGACTGACAATAACCACCAAGGCAAGGTGCTCGATTAAAACAATTTGCAGTGCGGAATAACCCGAACCCAATAAAGGGTAACGAATCAAGGTATCAAGCGCCCACGTAAAGCACGCGATCATGATAAAAAGTGTTCCTGCCATCTTTGGTATCTCCAAAAAGTAAGATGCACAGGGGTGATGAGTACGAATATACCAAGTGTCTGTGCTCCAAAAAGCACAGCTCAAAAGCACCTGAGAAATGTCAGGTGCTTTAAAGTCTTGGTCGATCTTCTATCATCCGGACTGTAACCGTCGGCTCTGGAGTCTCACCAGATCTGCTGACCTTAAGCTGTTTGCAATAAACAAAGAATAAGCGCTCGCGGGCTGTTTGCGTCAATTGGCTAATGCTCAACCAATCTATCAAATCACCGCCGGTGGGGAATTTCGCCCCGCCCCGAAGTTCGATTTATGTAAAATTAAGTCGCTAACTGTAAACTCAAGACAAGATGAAGGCAACATCGAATTTACAAGAAAAGTTCTAACATTAGTGCCTGTCTATACAAATTTCCTATACACTCCAGCACTCTTATTATGCACTCTAAATAGAAAAGGACTATTTACATGCCAACCTCTTCTAAAAGCGGTATTTTTTATGCGCTTTGCGCTTTCACATTGTGGGCGATTACGCCTATTTATTTTAAAGAAATGTCATTTGTTCCGCCGGTAGAAATCTTGGCTCATCGCATTATCTGGTCCTGCATTATCGTCTGTGTTCTCATTGCTATTTTGCGCTACAGCGACGCATTAAAAACGGTACTACGCTCGCCGAAAATATTGCTGGCGATGTGCGCGTCCACTCTTTTGATTGGCTTAAATTGGGGAACGTTTATCTGGGCGGTTCAGCACGATCAAATGCTCAGTGCCAGCTTAGGTTATTACATCAATCCGCTCATCAGTATTTTACTTGGGGTCATTTTTTTCAAAGAAAGACTCGACCGCATCCGAAAAATCGCCGTGTTTCTATGCTTTTGTGCCGTAGCGTTTGAAGTCATTAAGTTTGGCTCTTTGCCTTGGGTTGCTTTGTCCTTATCACTGACGTTCGGCTTCTATGGCTTAATTCGCAAGAAAATCGCCGTAGACAGTTTTACTGGAATGGCCATTGAAACAGGGCTGTTAATGCCTCTCGCTTTCACTTATTTGGTCTTATTTCCAT
>JBFGYW010000277.1:0-1967 GCA_041587235.1 Vibrio sp. | reverse complement strand
TTATCACCAACCATTCGGCATGGCGGACATGTCGGCGATTGATTGGTATAACTCCTTGGTTTGGAGTGCGTTTTTAATCTGTGATGACACAGAGTGCATAAAAACGATTTATCATAAAAGAAGCCCAGAGCGGATTCTATTTCGTATCAGATGGGTAAACTGAAATTAAAAACTCAAACATTATTTGGCAATTAACAGGAGGACGTGTTGCAAAACGACAACGGAGGCATTCAAAAGCCCGATGGAAAAGCGACTCCCATCGATACTGACTATCAAGTTGGGCAAGACAATGTGGCGTTAAAGCTTGGGCCGTTAGGGTTAGATATTCACAATCGCGTGTTCGCTATTTCTGGTATTTTGATTGTGCTTTTTGTCATTCTCACCATACTTTTTAACCAGACGGTTGAGCCCCTATTTACCGGCCTGCGCAGTTGGATGGTATCGAACCTTGATTGGTTTTACCTTTCGTCGGCCAATATTTTTGTGGTGGTGTGTTTGGCGCTGATTGTTTCACCACTGGGTAAAGTGCGCATTGGCGGTACCGAAGCGACGCCTGATTATTCTTATACTGGCTGGTTTGCGATGTTATTTGCCGCCGGGATGGGGATTGGATTGGTGTTTTTTGGCGTATCTGAGCCGATGAGTCACTTTCAAAATGCCCTTCAAGGGATCAGTCTCGACAATGGTGTACGCAGTGATTGGGCACCGTTGGGCGCGGCGCAAGACAACATTGCCGGCGCTACGTCATTGGGGATGGCGGCGACGATTTTCCACTGGGCACTGCACCCTTGGGCCATCTATGCATTATTGGCATTAGGTTTGGCTTTGTTTTCTTACAACAAGGGACTCCCTCTTACCGTTCGTTCAATCTTTTATCCTATTCTCGGTGAACGCGTTTGGGGTTGGCCTGGACATATCATCGATATTCTAGCCATTATCTCGACCATTTTTGGTTTGGCGACATCATTAGGCTACGGAGCTTCACAGGCCGCGACGGGGCTTAACTTCTTGTTTGGTTTTCCGATGAATGAATACTCGGAGGTGATCTTAATTTTAGTGATCACCGCCCTGGCATTGATCTCGGTTGTCGCGGGTCTAAATGGCGGGGTGAAACGGTTATCTGAAATAAACATGGGCTTAGCCGGCTTGTTATTGCTGTTTGTCATCATCGCAGGACCCACTTTAGCAATTTTCAGCGGTTTCTTTAGTAATATTGTTTCTTACATTACTTACTTACCCGAATTGTCGATGCCCTTTGGTCGAGAAGACTTAAACTATGAACAAGGTTGGACCGCCGTTTATTGGTGTTGGTGGATTTCCTGGTCACCTTTTGTTGGCATGTTTATCGCGCGCGTTTCTCGCGGACGCACGGTGCGTGAATTTCTCACCTGTGTCATTTTAATTCCTTCTTTGGTGTGTGTGTTGTGGATGACTGCTTTTGGTGGCACGGCGATTAGCCAATTTGTCAACCAAGGTTATCAAGCTGTTATTGAGGCAGATTTACCACTCAAGTTGTTTGAAATGCTCAAAGTAATGCCGATGGCCGAAATTACTTCAACCATAGGGATTATTTTGGTGGTAGTGTTCTTTATCACCTCGGCAGATTCTGGCTCGCTCGTGATCGACTCGATTGCCGCAGGTGGGAAAGTGGATGCACCGACGCCACAACGCATTTTCTGGTGTGTATTTGGCGGTTTGGTCGCGGTGGCTCTTATGCTAGGTGGTGGATTGGCCGCTGCTCAAGCGATGGCGGTAACGACCGGTTTCCCATTCACCATCGTACTGTTATTTGCCAGTGTGTCCTTGATCAAAGGGCTACTTGATGAACCAAGAGCACACAAATCGAAGTAATCATATTTCATCAACGAATGACAAACGGTGCCGTTGAGCACCGTTTTTTATGTCTCTGCGTCTTGCTTCTTACACTCAGGACACCCACTTTGATTTATCTCTGCTGGACACCCACT
>JBFGYW010000276.1:0-1980 GCA_041587235.1 Vibrio sp. | reverse complement strand
TAAAAAATCACTTGTAGAACAACGACTCACTGTCTTGTATTTATAAGCAAATAGGTTGCCTTGTTCTCAAGCTTGATCCCTGCACTATCATTGACTTAATCAGATTGGTATAAAATAAGGTTTGAGTTGCCCTTACTGGTGTAACGAAATGTTACCAAAAGCAACCGGTTTAATAAATATAAATCACCCAGTCAGGTAAAAATACCGCAGAGTCCATTCGTTCGTCTTGATAGAGCGCAAAAGTTGTCATTGTTTATTTTGGTAGGGGGAAGATAAAGGCGAGAAGTGTAAAGGGCAAATAGAGCGAAAAAATTGAAAGCAGAGGGATTTGGCCTATTGGTCAGGCCAAATCATAAACAGGTCGCAGGCCTTTTTGCCAAGCTCCAGGTAGCGCTGGTAAGCTTGTTTTTTGCTGTCTGCGACTATGGTCATCCACTGCATCTCGCCTTGTTCAAAGTAGCGAATGACGTATTCACAACGAGCTTGTACGTATTCTGCTGCAGCCATGGTTTTCCTCCTAACCGGGTATCATACCAATAAAAGTCAATCGCGAGTCGCCCTAGCGGGTTAAAAACTTGATAACCTTGTTAAGAACATCGCGAGTAGAATAACGACGAGTGCTCTTGTTTTTATCGGGAAAAGGTGGCCTTGTTGTCAGGCTTTTTCCTTCGCTATCGCGGACGACATCAATAGTGAGATTGGTATTGCTCAAACGTTTATCATTGAATATGGCAAGGTGACATATTATTGCTATCTTGTAACACACCATCAAGGGCGAAATGTTGGTAAAAAGCAAATAATATCAATAAATAGCCGTTTTTTTGGCCAGAGTGGCTAGATGTCGCTTGGCTTTGGAGTCCGGACACGGATCCGTGGACAGACCATCGGCAGCTATACGTCGTCTAACTCCTCGACCGGTAACCAATGAATAGCGACTCCGGCTTGAGTGAACATGTCCTCACTGACTTTGATTTTCTCCCCCCAGCGAGACAAAAAGTCTTCCGATTGTTGTGGGCAATGGACGGCGGAAATACCGGTTTGAATGATTTTGGCGGCACAATTTGGGCAGGGGAAATGGGTTACCCACATTTCACAGTTATCGAGATCGCGCTTGGAAAATAAAATGGCATTTTCTTCTGCGTGAACGGTTTTTAGATATTTGAGTTCTCGCTCATCGGTTTCGACACTGTCAGAGACGCCGTGTGGATAGCCATTAAACCCCACAGAGACAATCCGGTTTTGATGGGTGATCACCGCACCGACTTGAGTGGAAGGATCTTTACTCCAAGAGGCCACGAGTTTAGCCATTTGATAAAAGCGTTTTGACCATTTTGAAATCATGTTTTGTTCCAGAACCTTGAAAGAGTTTGACTGGCTTTAGTGTAATCGTGAGGGGCGAAAAATCCAATGGTTACTGACAAAATGGCATAATGACTAACCCTTAAGACGCGTGATTAAAAGTCGATTTTCTGTCGCTGGCGTTTTTTGTCGCCTTGCTGGGTTTTCTTATCGAGGCGCTTGCGTTGTGAAGAGCGGGTAGGCTTAGTGGCCCGTCTTGCTTTCACTGGTCTGATCGCCGCTTGAATCATTTCTACTAGGCGGGCAATGGCTTGCTCTTTGTTAAACTGCTGAGAACGAGAAGTTTGCGCTTTAATGACAATGACGCCCTCTTGGTTCACACGATGATCATTTAAGTTCTGTAACATCGACTTGTAGTGATCAGGTAAAGAAGATCGTTTAATATCAAACCTAAGATGGATCGCGGAATTGACTTTGTTGACATTTTGCCCTCCGTTACCTTGTGAGCGCACAGCGTAAAATTCAATATCGCTGTCTTTGAGGTGGAGTGAAGAAGTGATGGCAATCATGTCAGCAAAGACCTTTAATGTTGAAGAAAAAACGATTGTACGACAAGATGAGTAAAGAATGAAGACAACAGATTTTGAGCAATACCAAGGGTTAATTTTTGATATGGATGGC
>JBFGYW010000275.1:0-2048 GCA_041587235.1 Vibrio sp. | reverse complement strand
CCACAAATGGAAATCATCGCCAGTTACGGCAATCAATTGCTCGATTGGCTCAACCAGTACACCTTCCCTGCCGAATCTCAATTTGGTGATCAAGCCTACGCTAATCAACAAGCCGAGTTTTTTATTCAGCAGTTGTTTAAACACGGCACCACGTCGGCCTGTGTTTATGCCACGATTCACCCTGAGTCGGTCAATGCGTTCTTCGAGCAAGCTCAAGCTCACCACGCCTGTATGATCGCCGGTAAAGTGATGATGGATCGCCACTGCCCAGACAACCTGCGTGATGAAGTACAGCAAAGCTATCACCAAAGTAAGGCGCTCATCGAACAATGGAACAAAACCGACCGGTTACTGTATGCCGTGACGCCAAGGTTTGCGCCCACCAGCACCCAGTTGCAGTTACAACTGGCTGGTCAATTGGCCACCGAGCACCCCGATACCTTTATTCACACCCACATTAGTGAAAACAAAGATGAAATTGCTTGGGTTGCCTCACTCTACCCAGAGAGCAAGGATTACCTCGACGTCTACCAACAAAATAACCTAGTGCGCGAGCGCTGTTTACTTGGTCACGGTATTCACTTGACTGAACGTGAGAAACAAGCGATTGCCGACACCGGTGCGAGCATCAGTTTTTGTCCGTCTTCTAACCTGTTTTTGGGCAGTGGTTTATTCCCGTATTTTGAAGCGAAAGAGAGGGGCATTCCTGTGTCGATTGCCAGTGATGTGGGCGGCGGAACCAGTTTGAGTTTGTTTGCCAATCAATCGGATGCGTATAAGATCTTGCAGTTACAAAATCAGAGCCTCAACCCATTCGAGTCGCTCTACCTTTGTACTCAAGGCGCGGCTGTGGCCATGGGACTGGAACACGATATCGGCAACTTAAACCAAGGAACGGCTGCCGACTTTATCGTTTTAGACACCCAAGGCAGTGACATGTTGTCGCAGCGTTTGCAAAAAACCACCACCTTAAGCGAAGCTCTGTTTGCGTATATTGTGCTTGGCGACGACCGCGCGATCGAAAAAACTTATGTCGCGGGTAAGCAGGTGTACCAATCAACGTTTACTGCTGACAATCGCGCTGCGGTGCGTTAACCCATTTGCGGTTTACCTTGCGATAGCGACGGGCTTGCCGTTCATTCATAAGGCATAAAATAAAGGATCATTGGCACTGATTGATACATCCAACTCCCAATCCGCCAATGATCCTTCTCTTTTACCCATCTGTATTGACGCATTTTTCCAAAACCCTTTCTTGCGAGTCACCGCTTTATTTGAGCTTTTCAAAACAGGCAGCGTTGATTTTTTGTTGATTGAAAAAGAAGAAATTGCTGCGCTGACGACCTCGGTGGTTGGCGCGGCTTTCGATCTCAATCCAGCCGTCTTTGGCCAAAGCAACTAATTAATTGCGCACCGGACGCTCCGACATAGTCCCGAGAAACCATAGCGGCAGATTCAATATTTTTGTATCAGATTGATATAAAAATATTGACTAAGTAGCTTACATGAGCAAAAATTATATCAGATTGATATAGTAAGAAAGAAGCCAATTGTGTCCAGTAAGTCATGTCGAGTCGTTATGAACATTGGAGAGAACATGAGTACGTTATATCACTACACTGAGTGTGGTCTACCAAATGTACATCTGAAAAATGGCTACACTCTTGAAATCATTGATGGCGAGGAGTATCTAAGCATTGAAGATATTCACGGACTTCATAGCACTATTGCCTCTCAAATCGTTGAAAAACAACAAGCACTAACGGGAAGAGAATTTAGATTTCTCAGACAACAATTCAATCATTCTCGTCGAGTCCTTGGTGAATTATTAGGCGTAGACCAACAGACTATTGGCCGGTGGGAAAAAGAAGAAACCGCCATTCCCAAAACAGTAGATGCCACTATGCGACAAATCTACTTAGAGTCAATAAATGAAGATACTAACCTAAGCTACCTACTTCAACGTTTAGCGGAATCGGAAGCTCAAGTATTGATGTCCGATATCGTATTGGAAGAAAAAGACCATCACTGGTTAAAAGTCGTTTAAT
>JBFGYW010000274.1:0-2080 GCA_041587235.1 Vibrio sp. | reverse complement strand
TTTAAACAACTGCTGAATAAAAAACTCGGCTTGTTGATTAGCGTAGGCTTGATCACCAAATTGAGATTCGGCAGGGAAGGTGTACTGGTTGAGCCAATCGAGCAATTGATTGCCGTAACTGGCGATGATTTCCATTTGTGGAAAGTGAACATGACTGTCGATCATACCGGGCAAAATTAACCCAGCATGCTCAGTGTAATTCGGGCTGGTTAACCAATGCTGATGGTCGGGGTTGGCAAAAAAAACGTCGGCACTGGCCACGTCCAAGATCTTGCCGTCATCGACCAATAACACCCCATCGGCGTGATAAACGTGTTGCTGATCAGGGTGTTGTGTCGCGGTCGGAAAATGTAAAATTGCGCCACGGTGTAAAGATGCTGCCATGATTAACTGCCTCGGTAGCTAGAAAAAGTAAAAGGGGAAAGAAGTAACGGGATGTGATAATGCCGCTCATCACTGACGGTAAAATTGACATCGACAAAAGGAAAAAACGCCTGCTTAAAATGCTCAAGACAATACTGCTTCACCTCAAAGCGCAAACAGTAATCTTGCTGCTCAATCGTGCTTTCAAAAGACACACGCCCATCTTGATTGGTGACTTGACTCTCAAGACGCGTACCGTCGAGAGTTTGTAAATGAATCATCACATCGCTGGCAGGAACGCCTTGAGTGGTGTCGAGAATGTGACAGCTTAACGAGCTCATAGCAAAGCCTCCATACGGTTTAACGTGATTTTAATTTGTTGTTGGGCGGCGTTCTCGATCTCTTGCGCACGAGTATTGGCCATTCTTTGGCGCAAAGCCGCCAACATTTGCTCTGCGCTCTTATCTGACGCAAAAATGATAAAAATAAAGCCGAAGGTGTCGCGATAGGTGTGATTATCTTGCAGTAGATTGTGCAAAACCTCACGACTGGCACCAGAAACTTGTGCTTGCTCCTTCTCGCTCAGCGCTTTGCCATGGCCATATTTCTTTTCCAGGCTGGCAATATCGCCGATCATCGGATGGCCGGCAAAGGCTTCTAACCAATCGCTTTCATCGAGCTTTTCGAACGCGTCCAACGCCGCCTGTTCAAACGTCTTTTGATTGGCAAACGGCGCTTGTGTTTTCATTAAGGTTTGCCAGCGCACACTGCTGCACAGTTTTGGCCATTGCGATGCGTCAATATCGATTGTCATTGTGAAAATACCTTTGTTTTGGCCAGCTCACGGCGGACTTGGTTCATCTCTTGCCAGCACGCTTGGCCATCTTGGCGAGCATTGCTGGGCGGGGTTGTCATCCATTGATTGAGCTCTGCTGCCACCGATACCGCCACTTGCATGGGTAATTTGCCATGGATATCGGGGTGGCCGATGGGGCAGACTAGTGGCGAGAGCAAATCAGGGGTGGCTAACTGCTCTTGTAACCGGAAGCGAAAACGTTGATTTTTGCCTTCTGAGCCAATCAAACCGACATAGTCAAATTTATTGAGCGCCAACGCCTGCTCGACAATCTCATAATCGAGTTGGTGATCTTGGGTCATCACCACAATTTTCGTTTGTGGGCTCATGTCGCTGAGCAATTGATTCAGGTCGTCAACTCCTTGCGCTGATATCCCTTGTTGGATCAACGGCTCGCGCCACTGCGGACGATTGTCATAGATTGTTAATTGGCACGGCATGGCGGCTAAAATGCCCGCTAAGGCTTGCCCTACGTGGCCTGCGCCAAATACGGCAACCGGCAGGTGCTGGCATTGGTGATACTCCATTAATACTTGCACGGCACCACCACAGCATTGACCTAAATCGGCAGCAAGTGAAAAGCGTTCAATCGACATCGAATGATCGCCGTTATTTAACTGTTCGCGCGCTTCTTGTATCACCTGAAACTCCAGGTTACCACCGCCAAGTGTGTCGTATTGAGCCTGACTTGTGATCACCATTTTAGCCCCTACCGAGCGAGGTACTGAGCCCACTTCCGCCACGACGGTCGCCAAACAAAATGCTTCACCTTGTCGATTGAGCTGTGCGCAAGCCGTAGACCAATCGAGCCCAGAGCTAAAAGGGCTGGGGACATCGCCAATCGATAAAGCGTTATTTGAG
>JBFGYW010000273.1:0-2195 GCA_041587235.1 Vibrio sp. | reverse complement strand
CACGAAATCGAATCACTCACTCAGTGCCAAGAGCAATAGAGCAATAGAGCAATAGAGCAATAGAGCAATAGAGCAATAGAGCAATAGAGCAATAGAGCAATAGAGCAATTTTGCTATAAAGTGCAATCATCATAAAATTTTAAGTCGACAAATAAACGATAAGCAAACATTTTGATTGATTATCTGGAAATTAATGGTTTAAAATTTCGCGCCATTTTGACTATTAGCTGCGAATTTATGATTGATCTTGTCATCCTACCCGTTTATTTGACCGCCGTGGTTGCTTTGTTACTGCTCCCTGGGCCCGATATGTTATTGATCGCCAGTTCCAGTATGAGCTACGGCAAAAAGGTTGGTGTCTTTGCCAGCCTAGGTAACGCGACCTCTGGGGTGCTGTTGACGTTATTGGCCGCGTTAGGCGTATCTTCTTTGATCGCGATGAGTCCCTACGCCCTCAAAGCCTTGCACTTAGTGGGGGGCGCGTACTTACTCAAACTCTGTTGGGATTGCTTCAAGGTCTCCAACTCGCCTGTGGAATCAAATCAAGAGCAGAGCGCGATATCGACAAAATACTATCAACGAGCATTGATGAGTAATTTACTCAATCCTAAAGCATTACTGTTTTTTATCATGTTTTTACCCCAGTTTGTCTCGCTAGACATCAAGGCATCTTACACAGAGCAAATGCTTGCCTTGGGACTGCTATTAAACGGGATGGGCTTGGCGTTTAATTTACTTTTGGTGCTGCTCGCCGGCACGGTAGGAAAAAAGCTCATCGAGAACGAGCGCTTTCGCATTTACCAACACAAGGTGATGGGGGCGGTGTTTTTGCTGCTTGCCTTGTGGATGCTAAGCGGTTTTCAATTTTAAGCTCAGCGCATTAAGGGCGGCTCAGTTCTCGTATGTCGTAAGAGTTAAAAAAGGCCAGCGAACACTCGCTGGCCTTTTATGAAAGGTGATATCGACAACAAAGCTATTTCTTTATGCGGCTTTGGCCGTTTCATCGTACACTTTATCGATAAATTCTTGGTGTAATGCACAAATGGCCGCTAGGTAATATTCATCTTCAACCACAAATTGCACATTGACGTTACGCATCGATGAATGCGCGGCAATGGGTGAAATGTCTTGCTTCATCAGGGCAAGCATACCTTTGCTCAACGCCGTATTGGTATTGATGCATGCACCAATCACAGAAATAAGCGCCACCATCTTGCCAGTGATCGCTGAGTTGGGGTAGCGTTTTTCGGCGCGGTAAAGAACCTGATTTAAGCTGTCACTAGAGCCACTCAAATAGTAGGTCATTGAGTTCGCATTCATCTCTTTACCCACTAAGCTCACATGGGCATCCGCGATGATCTCCATTAACTCGCAACTCACCGTATCGATTTCGCCCACCACGGATTGATCGAATAAATGCAACGCAAAGACTTTGTCTTTACCCGCAACAATCTCGATTTTGTCTTTGTCTGGGTGGTGGTCACCCGAGATCAAGGTGCCTGGGTGCTCGGGTTCAAAGGTGTTTTTAACACGCAATTGAATGCCCTGTTTTCTCAAGCCAGAAGCCGCATTAGGGTGAATCGCCTCCATGCCCAAGTTGGCTAATTGATCCGCCACATCAAAGTTGGTTTTACCCATAGGACGGACTTTATCTGGCCCTACAATTCGAGGGTCAGCGGTACTGAGGTGATATTCTTTGTGAATAATGGCTTCATCCGCATCGGTTAAGCACGCAATACGACTAAAGGTCATCTCGCTGTAACCGCGGTCATAGGTCTTCATTAACCCTTCATCACAGTAGGCATAACCGGTGACAATCGGCAGTACTTGACTGGCATCAATGGTGTCAAAGGCTCTTTTGATCACTGTGTCTAAGTTACCGCTTTCTGGCTCATCCCAACCGGATAGATCGACAAACTGCGCATTGATGTCAAGAGTGTTTAACTTCAGCACCGTGTTATGTGCGCTGTGCGCTTCACCTATTGAAGATAAAAACTCTCGAATTTGCGGTAGGTAGTGACGCATAGAAAACTGACCGTATTGGCAGGTCTGCATAATATTTTCAATACAGTTGACCGCTTCTTGGACTCGTTGGTGAACAAATTTGTCCGCCACCGCTAAAGTGTCTTGATCTTTGCCAAAAATGTCTTGGTTGATACCAAGCATCTTTGTTTCCAGTTCTCGCAGTGCCTGTT
>JBFGYW010000272.1:0-2257 GCA_041587235.1 Vibrio sp. | reverse complement strand
TGAATGGGATTGGCCATTCAGGTTTTTTCTTACCTACTGTCTTTTGACATGCCTCGACTCACTCAGTGTCATAAAAGTCCCTTCAATTGGTCACTTTTTTGTCATTTTTCCCTGCTATAAATTGGGCCAACATTGATTAGGGAGCATTATCCATGAAAGGTTTATCTATCGTCGCAACGTTGGTTGCCTCTTCACTTTTATCACTGAATATGGCGCAAGCGGAAGAGTTTCAGCTCGACAGTCGCTACCAAGACAAAGACCACGATATGGTCGCAGACATTCCGACCGATGAAGATAAACTCATCGACCCAAGCACTTTAATCTTTGCCTATACTCCGGTTGAAGACCCTGCTGTCTACGCCGATGTATGGTCTGAATTCTTGGCTCACATGGAAAAAGTAACCGGTAAAAAAGTGAAATTTTTCCCTGTCCAATCTAACGCGGCGCAAATCGAAGCTATGCGCGCTGGCCGTTTGCACGTCGCAGGATTTAATACCGGCTCTAACCCGTTAGCGGTCGCTTGTGCCGGCTTTAGACCCTTCACCATGATGGCGGCAAAAGACGGCTCGTTTGGTTACGAAATGGAAATCATCACCTACCCTGGCTCTGGTATTAACTCGCCGGCAGACATCAAGGGCAAAAAGCTCGCCTTTACCTCACAAACCTCGAACTCGGGTTTTAAAGCCCCTTCTGCCATTTTAAAAGCCGATTTTGATTTGGTCCCGGGTCGTGATTTTGAAGCGGTATTTTCCGGTAAGCACGACAACTCGATCCTTGGCGTAGCCAATAAAGACTACCCAGCAGCGGCGGTGGCCAACTCGGTGATTCACCGCATGGTGGCACGTGACGTGATCAAAGCTGACCAAGTTCAGTCGATTTACAAATCACAAACCTTCCCAACCACAGGCTACGGCGTGGCGTACAACCTCAAGCCTGAGTTGCAAGAAAAGATCAAGCAAGCCTTCTTTACCTTTAACTGGCAAGGCAGCAAATTACAGCAAGAGTTCAAGAAAGAAGGGCAATTCTTACCCATTACCTTTAAAGAACAGTGGGCCGTGATTCGCAAAATCGATGCCGCCAACGGCGTGTCATACACCTGTAAATAATCAAGCCCATTTTATCGCATTCAGGGGAGACCGAGCTCTCCCCTTTCAATCCTTGTTGTTCACTGAAGGCATTGGCATGTCGCGCGCGTTCAGCGCCGTCATAAGCTGATGAACCCCGTCTTCTGAAACGTTGCCGCACCAGGCGCAGGCGTGATGGCCGTTGCAGTGAGTCACTGGATTGATAACGCATTCAACTCACCATTGTTAGGATTTTCCCGTGTTAAAAATCACCCACCTCAAAAAGCGCTACAAAACCGGCCCTTGGGTACTCAAAGACATTAATATTGATGTACAACAAGGCGAAATTGTCGGTCTGATTGGCCCAAGCGGTGCCGGTAAATCGACCCTGATTCGCTGCATCAACCGTTTGATCGACCCCAGCGAAGGCCGTATTGAGCTCAACGGCGCCGACTTAGCCTCGCTCAACAGCCAACAAATTCGCGCTCAGCGCCGCCACATTGGTATGATTTTCCAAGAGTACGCCTTGGTCGAACGACTCAGCGTGATGGAAAACGTGCTGTCGGGTCGCTTGGGTTACTTGCCTTTTTGGCGCTCTTTTTTACGTCGTTATCCGCAACAAGACATTGATAATGCCTTTGAATACTTAGAGCGCGTCGGCTTGATTGACCATGCCAATAAACGGGCCGATGAGCTATCAGGCGGTCAGCGTCAACGCGTGGGCATCGCCCGAGCCCTGGCACAAGACCCGCAATTGTTATTAGTCGATGAGCCTACCGCCAGTCTCGACCCTAAAACCTCGCGTCAGATCATGCGCTTGATCCAATCTCTGTGCCGCGAAAAAGGCTTACCGGCCATCATCAATATTCACGACGTGCCACTGGCAATGCAATTTATGGATCGTATTATCGGCTTGCAAGGCGGCGAAATTGTCTTTGACGGCGCGCCGAGTGCGTTAACCGAAGACGTGTTAAGCCGCATCTACGGCGATGAAAACTGGGAAGGGGTTAAAAACGATGCCGAGCGCGAAGACAGCCCAAGTACGGTAGATCAACCTCGCACCGCCGAGCAAGCTAGTACCTCCGAGCAATCTATTACCTCCGATCAAACTAGCAATGAGGTACGCAAGAATGCGACAACGTCAGCTGAGGTAACCGTCTAATGCGTACTTGGCAACGTCCCCATTATTTGGT
>JBFGYW010000271.1:0-2311 GCA_041587235.1 Vibrio sp. | reverse complement strand
CCCAGGTGGCAACACATCGAGCTCAAAACCACCATCTGCACCGGTAAAGAAGGGGTAAGTTTGCGATGAATTGGCACGCTGAAATTCGCCGACTAAATCTTCAACCGGTTGATTGTTTTGATTGTGAAAGTTACCGGTAACAAAGTAGCCTTTGGTGATGTCGATTTCATAACTGCTGCCAGTACGGCGTTTGCTTAGCGCCGCCAATTGGCTGGTGGTCAGTTCTTCATTAAAGTCGAGCTCGCTGCCGTCAACGCGAATATTTCGATAACTTCGGTCACCTATATCTAAAATTTGGCTGCTTTGACCCCCTTGTTCTTTAGGGATAATTTTCATTCGGCCATAAACATCTTTTTCTAACGCGTATTTATCTTCTAGTTTTTCTGGCAGACTCACAATGGTAAAGCTGTTATTCACAGGTGAAGTCCATTGAAACTCACTGCCGGCCCATACCAGACCGGTTTGTGCTCCAAGTGTCATTGAGCGACTAGAATAGTCAGTGTGCTCGTTACTGGAATAAAGGCTGGCAGACCAATCAACGCGATCGCCGTAGAGTTTGGCATAGCCATCAAAGCCTTCGTAATCAGAGTCGACAAAAGCGGCACTGGTGCGCCAGTAATAATCGGTGTTGTATTGCGAGGCACTGATTTCGTTGTTGTATTCTTCATCTTGGCTATTGTAAGAAGAACGCGCATAAATACTGATGTTATTCCAGTTGAGCGGAATGGAAAACGAAAAGTAGACGCTGGTTTCCGATTGGTTGTAATACTCTTGCCAGCGCAAATTCAAACTGGTGGTATAACGATTAAACCAACGATAACTGCTGTTGATCGACGCCGACTGTGACACACGCTCGCCGGCGTTAAAGGTATTACTCAATGTGTAAGAAAAGTAGCCGTTATCAAGCGGGGTGTTGATCCCTGAGCTTAAGCTTACCGTGTGATCCAACCCTTGCTTATAGCTATAGTCGGTCACTGTGTAATTCAGACTCAAGTTGGAAAAATAGTCGTAAAGAAAGCTAGGGGCATAAAATTGCAGTGAGCCTTGATTGGTGGTGCTAGATTGTGTTTTTTGGTGATAGCCAGATAAAGACATGAAGTTATCGCCAATGCCAAAGTTATTGCGCATTTGATATTTTTGCTCATTTTCTTGCCACTCAATCAAGGGGGATAGGGTCCACCAATCGGTTAAGCCATAAGAGAGAACAGCTTGGGCACCGATTTGGTCTTCGTTGAGTACTTTCACCCCATCGTCGTTGTAGTCTTGTACTACCCCGACCACCCATTGGGTTTCGATGTCGCCATTGAGTAATAACTGCGGGCTGTCAATCAGGTTGAAAAAGCGGCGCTGCTCATTGCCGCTGCGGTCGCGATACACTACTTCGACTTCGTTAATCCCTTGCTCAAGGGGCAAGTCACGTAAATTGTATTGCCCAGCGGCAAGGCGTAATACGCGATATTGCTCACCATTAATGTTGATGGTCACTAAGGCGGCATTTTCTAATCGCAAAGGAACGCTGTTTGGGCGAACACCCCAGCTCAAATAGTCGGGCTGAAAAGAATAAGACAAGCCAAACAAATCACCACCGGATAGGGTATTAATGTCGGTTTCGGTATAGTAGTCACCAAGTTGCAAGTAACCCCAGTCATCCGGCAAGTCGTACATCATACGCATGATATTGCGTTGCCACTGTCCTTCGCCTGCATGATGCGCATAGCTGTAGGTATGGCGATCTTCAAAGGTGACATCACCGATGGCGATGGCGGCTTCAATGGTGGCACTCGATGTGCTGTATTCGGTGTTTTTTAAATTTTGGGTATGGTACCAACTGGTGTTGATGATGCCGCTAAAAAAATCTGGTTGAATGTGCTGATAGTCGTTGGATGGCGTTCTCGATAGACTTCGCGTCATGGCTAAGTCGATCACTTTGCGTTCGGTCACAGGAAGTGACAGCGTGATCAGCAGTTCATCTAAAGAATAATGACTGGTCCAGCCAAATTGTTCAAAATGGGTTTGAGAGACTTTTTGGCCTTGGATTTGTTGGCGCAAAGTATCGAGGCGTTCACTGTCTAATTGTCCCTCTAATAAACTCAAGAGCTCGTTACCATTCAAGGCCCAATAGTTTTCATCTTCATCGTCTAGATACGCCGTGACTTCATGTTTTTTTTCAAACAGTAACAAATCTAAGGGAAATTCCATTTCAGCGGCACAAAGCGTTGTGGGCAGCATGAACGTCGTCAGGAAGACATAGAAAGGCCGTGTCAATGTGTGTGAAATAGACATCGCTTTCTCCTTTGAATGACGGTGACTG
>JBFGYW010000270.1:0-2450 GCA_041587235.1 Vibrio sp. | reverse complement strand
TCTGAGTTTTTGCCAATACATTTCATAGATTGCCAAGGCTTCTGGGCCCACATCGTTGAGGAACTCACCGCGTTTCATGTCCTGCTGCGAAGGGTAGATCGTGGGGTTATTTTTCAACTCATCACTGAGTAACGCACGACCGCCTTTTGTGGCTGACGCATAACCTAAACTGGTGACGATCTCCGCTTGTTGCTTGGGCTCATACATAAAGTTGATAAATTGATGCGCCAACGCTTTGTGCTTACTGCCTGAAGGAATGGTAAAATTATCCATCCACAACCCAGCGCCTTCCATCGGCATCACAAAAGCGAGCTCTGGCATTTCTTGTTGACCTTGGTAGGCATTGCCATTCCATTGCATGCCAATCGTCACATCACCGGCCAAGTAAGGCATTTGCGGCGCATCGGAATTATACACCAACACATTGTCTTTTAGCGCCACGAGCGATTGATAGGCCTGCTCAATTTCTTTGCTATCACGAGAGTTCACACTGTGGCCGTTGAGCTTGAGCGCCATGCCAAAGACATCGCGAATGTCATCAATCAACATCACTTGTTGCGCGTATTCTGGCTTCCACAATTCAGACCAATGGGTGACCGGCGTCTCTATGATACTGGCGTTATAGCTGATCCCGGTCGCGCCCCAAATATAAGGTAACGAGTAATCGTTTTTGGGATCATGCGCTTGGCCAAGCAAACCGTCCATTGTGTCTTGCATATTGGGAATTTGGCTATGGTCTAACGTCGACAACAACCCTTCACGAGCCATTTTCTCAATAAAGTAAGCAGAGGCAAATACCACGTCATAGCCTGAGCCTTTGAGCAATTTTAGCTTGGTATACATGGACTCATTACTTTCGAATGTCGAGTAGTTAATGGTGACCCCGTTTTGTTTTTCGAACGCTTTTAGAGAAGCCTCCGGCAAATACCCGCCCCAAGCATAAACGTTCAACACTTCATTTTTCGCCTGTGAGCCCGCCGAAAACACTAAGGAACTCGCCAATAAGCCTGTTACCCACACATTCATTAATTTATTGTCCATATAAGCCAGCACCGCGCTGGGTTCGAATGCATATTAGGGTAAACGTCAACTTTGAAAAGCAAAAAAATTTTGTCTTGACGATACGAAACGCTAATCAAACAAGGCCTTATTTTGTCGCCGATAACGGCGCGTATTGGCTGAGAAACTGACGGACTTTGTCGATGTACTCATCGCTGACAAACGCCGGGTCGTGATGACCAGCCCCTTCGATATAGATGCTGCGGTGAACAACGCCGTTTTTCGACAACAAGGCACTAAACAACTGGCTTTGGCTGACCGGCACCACTTGATCCTTGTCACCGTGTAAAATCATCATTGGCGGTGTGTACCAATCGAGGTAATGCGTTACCGAAGCCTGCTTCGCTAACTCTGGGTTGAGACGTGGAGATACCCCGAGTAATTGCGCCTGCTCTGAATTGGGCGCATCAAAGTCCACTTGTTCACTGCGACCTTTGAGCGACGGCAAATCCATCACCCCATAATAATCCACAGCCGCCACCACTTGATAACGCGGCGCTTTGCCAGCCAAAAAGAAACTCGCGTCTGGATCGTTATTGGCGGTGGTCAGCAAGGACGCCAAATAGGCCCCACTGCCGGCCCCCATCAAAACCACCTTGTCGCGGTCAATACCCAGAGATTGCGCCTGTTTGAGCACATGGTTGATGGCATCATTGACATCGACAACAGGAATGGGAAATAAAGCGTCATAGCCATAGCGATAATCGACTTTGGCTATCTGATAACCTTGCTGATTTAATGCGTCGAACAAAGGCGTAAAGTCGAGTTGTTGACCAGTGGACTGACTGTACTGTGACTCGTTGTTCACCCACACGACCAAAGGACCTTGAGCCTGATGATTGACCGTAGGCAAAAGCTCAACCTCAAGGGCTTGGCCATCGGAGGTGGTTTTATATTCCATGCTGCTTGGCTGTGACGACGAGCCTGTCAATGCACTACACCCGGCCAACGCTGTGGCAAAGGTAACAATTAAAGCGGTCAAAATAGGGTTTGGCATCATGGCATCCTGTTGGTAAAAATAGCTAGGGTAATCAAGTCAGAAACACAAGTACAATTGAGTTTCACCGTCATCTAGAGTATTAAACCACAATCTAGCCAAACAGTTCCCTTCAAAGCCATTATCCGGTGACAATATGGAAACAGACTTGCCAATTACACACTGCTCAATACAATAGAAACAAAGTAAATCAACTAATTGAGAAATTCATGAGCCAATTTATTAGCCGCTGCCCCCACTGCAAAGCCAACAACCGTTTACCGTTCGACAAAGTCTCTGAAAGCGCTAAGTGCGGAAAGTGCCAAGGCGCTTTACTCGATGGCGCACCGATTGAAGGGACCGAGCAAAACTTCACCGCCTTGCTAAGCTCAGAGCAACCGGTTGTGATTGATTT
>JBFGYW010000269.1:0-2532 GCA_041587235.1 Vibrio sp. | reverse complement strand
GATACCGCGCCTTGAGAACCACCAACGCTACTGATATCGGTATCATCAACCGTATGATATCCCGTAACGTTCAACTGTAACTCATCGGCTAGAGTGCCCGAAAAGGACACCGTACCCGAGGTCTCTTTTCCTGCGACAAACAACTGCAGCTGACCCTTTTCGTTGACGGAAGCAGAAAAATGCTCACTGCGGCCATTGATGTAAGTCGCCAATTGTTCAATGTTATCGCCAACTTTAGCCTCTATCGACAAGGTTTTCGGGTGGCCGGTTTGATCAAGGTAGTTAATCTCGAGTTGCCGGTGAGCGGCATCAACTTGCCACTCTGATGTCAATGTGGATTGGGATTGGTAGTGGAAACCGCCTAAATCCAGTGCATTGCTCTTTATATTCGGCAGTTGCACACTAACGGCTTCGCCAGCACTGGCGCCGATTTGAAAAGACGTTGGGCCAAATTGGCCATTGAGCAAGCGCTTACCAGCAAAGGAAGTGGTTTCGGCAATCCGATTTAACTCGTCATTGAGATCGCGATACTCTTGATTTAATGCTTGACGCTCAGCATAAGAATTTGAACCGTTGGCCGATTGTAATGACAAATCCCGCATCCGCTGAAGCAAGGCGGTCGTTTCTTGCATCGCGCCTTCCGCGGTTTGCATGATGGAGATACCGTCGTTGGCATTTCTTACCGCCACCGCGATGCCGCCCATCTGAGTCGATAAGCGATTGGCCAATTGCAAGCCGGCAGCATCGTCTTTAGCACTGTTGATGCGCTTGCCAGATGACAAGCGCTCAAGCGACTGGCCGAGGAGATCACTGGCTTTATTTAGATGTCGCTGTGCAGTCAATGCGGCTGTATTGGTATTGATGGTTATCGCCACCGATGCGTATCCCTATAAATAAACCTATAGAGTCGCTATCGGTCAAAAGCGTTAAAACTTGATAGTGAGCAGTCGAACTTTCACCGTCACTTATGCTAATCTCGTGACACAGTTGCAAAGACTCTCTGATTAAAACAATGAAAAATACCGACAAGCCTTCCGCCCAAACACAGTTAGAAGCAGAAAAAATCGCCAAAGCCACCCAAAAACCTGGGCAAACCAAAGCCCAAACCAAGCTCATTGCTCAAGGGATAGAAAAAGGCATAACCCTGTATAAGAAGCAGCAAAAAGAAAAAGCTCGTCAAGCCGATAAAGCCAAAAAGAAAGCACAAAAACAAAGTGTGACAACGCCACCTACCGACGCCACGACTGAAAAGGTCGGTGCAAAAGAGCCGAGCAGAGCCCCCTTGTTGCCTTGGCTACTACTCGCACTCAGCTGGCTAGGCTTTGTGCTCTATAGTTTGTTTGGGTCTTTGCCGGGTTAATAAACCCAAGCACCACCTCAATATCACTTTGTTTCGAGCAAACCCATTGGCGATTAAAAGGTCCCCAATCGTTTAACTGGTAATAACCGTCATTGTGGCGCCGTCCATCTTGAACAAAATGCAGCTGAATCCCGATACCCGGCAAAGCTTTAATTGCATCTTGAATGGTGCGCCGAGGCCAACCGGTTTCTCGGATTAATTTAGGCACATTAGGCCGCTCTAAACGTTCGATTAAAAGGGCGAGATACAATCGCCTTGCAAATACGGGACTGAGTTTCATCGTGATCTCCTATTTTTCCTTTAACCATTATTTCTTTTCTGCATTTTGCCATGTTGAGGAAGATCAAGAATCTTGAGCAATTTCTCCCATAACAGTGACTCTGATTCAACTTTTGAGTGTTTTGAGACTTCCTGCTAGGATGCGTATTGATATCAATGACAGGCTATAAAGGCAAAGTATGACAGTAACCATGTACGGTATTCCCAATTGTGACACGATTAAAAAAGCGAAAAAGTGGCTCACAGAGGCAGGGATTGAATTTGCTTTCCACGATTACCGCAAACAAGGTGTTGATGAAGCGCTAGTCACTCGTTTTTTCTCTCAGCTTGATTGGCAGCAAGTGGTCAATAAACGCGGTACTACATACCGCCAACTGCCTCAGGAAGTGAAAGATAACTTATCTGAAGAGACAGCGCTGCCCCTATTAGTGGCTTCACCTGCAATGATCAAACGCCCCATTTTAGACTGCGGTGGACAATTACACCTGGGCTTCAAAGCCGAACAATACCAAAGTATTTTCGCGCGCTAACCGGCGAAAACCTTGGCTCATTATTAAGCGATAAACACAAACTATAGGAATGTAAAGGATGACGGAAAGTCCCGTTTTATCATTGGCTAAAGATCTCATCAGCCGCCCTTCTATCACTCCAGCCGACGAAGGCTGTCAAACACTCATGATTGAGCGCCTCAAGGCCCTAGGCTTTGAAATCGAAGTGATGGTGTTTGACGATACCACGAACTTTTGGGCGCGCAGAGGCACTCAAGCACCCTTGTTTGCCTTTGCTGGCCACACGGATGTAGTACCGCCTGGCGATCTCAAAGACTGGGTCAGTGCCCCTTTTGCACCAGAAGTCAGAGAAGGGCTTCTTTACGGCCGTGGCGCAGCAGATAT
>JBFGYW010000268.1:0-2628 GCA_041587235.1 Vibrio sp. | reverse complement strand
TACCCATAGCTCAAAGCGCCGGCATGGATCCAATTCATTTTGCTGCAGTATTAGGCGTAAACCTAGGTATGGCAAACGTGACTCCTCCTACAGCTCCGAACTTGTGTCTCGGTTCACGAGTAACAGAGACCCCGGTTGTCGAGATGTTAGGACCAACGATGATCTTCATTTTGTTTGCGTGGATGCCGACTTTATTATTAACTACGTTTGTTCCTCAGTTGTCTTTATTTTTACCTGAGTTACTTTTAAGTTAAATAGTACACGTAGCAAATGAATTAATGGGTATTCTTGCTACGTGTTTTCCTATGAGCTTATAAGCAATTGTGGCAATAAAATCAATCAACACGCCTTCAATAAAAAATACTCACCTTTGGTCATTTTGCTAAACATGGGTAGTAAGAATGACCATGACTTTGGATTGTTGCTAGGGAATGTGCTCTTATTCCATCAAGGTTAACCATTGCTGGGCTTGGTTTTCCCAGGCCTAATTTGACCTATTTCACTTTTAATTTCCTCATGGCAATGACTTTTCGTCTTGGCTATATTGAGTGGCGATACTTTTAATCGTCGCGGGTGTTGTACCGCAACACCCGCCAACAATTCGAACGCCCAATGCTTGCCACTGTACAATGTGCTCTTGGTAAGGTTTGCTGTGTTGAGACTGTTGCCAGGTTTTGGTGTCTGGATCGTAATGATCGCCTAAATTACCATAGGCAATAAGCGCTTTCGACGTGTGATTTTTGATCTCGCCAAGCAGCGATGTAATGGTTTCTGGGGCGGTGCAGTTAATGCCAATCGCTTGGATACAATCATAGTGCTCTAGGGCTTGCACGCACTCGGCAATCGCTTGACCATCGCTAATTTGCGTTTTGTTTTTGGCGCTGAAGGTGATCCAGCATTTGGCTTTGAGTGATTGGACGATGTCGGCGATCACCTGAGCTTCTTCTAAACAAGGGATGGTTTCCACCGCGAGAATATCGACCCCTTGTTGCCACAAGATCTCGATTCTGTGACGGTGAAAGTCATGCAGTTGCTGCGCATTAATTTGATAATCGCCGCGATATTCCGAGCCATCGGCGAGAAAAGCGCCATAAGGACCAATTGATGCAGCCACCAGCGGATAACGTCGACCTGAGGCTTGTCCCGATTCTTGCCACCACTGTTCGCGCGCGGTGAGTAGGTGAGTCACTGAACTCTTTAGTAAGGCAATGGCTTGCGGCTCGTCAAGCCCCTCTTTGACAAAGCCTTCGACCGTTGCTTGGTAACTGACGCTTTCGCCAATATCGGCCCCAGCAGCAAAGTAATCTTTGTGCAGTTGGACAATCTGCTCGGGTTGTTCTTTTAAGATTTTAGCCGTCCACAAGGGATGGTTGAGATCGCAGCCCAAGGCTTCGAGGTGAGTACCGGCTCCGCCATCGAGAAACAACAGCGGCTGGGTTGCCAATCGTTGAGATAAGTCCATTTTTTACCACCGAGTTGTACATCTTAATTATCACTTACAGCATCACATTATAGGTAAATCAAAGTGTGTATAGTAGCCAATATACGAGTTTATTCATCACTGGAACTTCAGGAGTCAAGGATGCAGCTGTACATAGGGAATCAAAACTACTCGAGTTGGTCATTGCGGGCGTGGCTGATTTTTTCTCAATACAATCTAGAAACCGACATCATTAAGCTCAAACTGTTTAGCGATGAGTTTTACCAAGTCCTCAAACCACTGAACCCGCAAGCGAAGGTGCCAACCCTCGTTGATGAGGAGATCGTCATATGGGATTCATTGGCGATTTTGGAATACATCAATGAAGCCTACTTACAAGGCCAAGCTTGGCCAGAATCGATTCCATTGCGCGCAAAGGCCAGGGCAATAAGCGCTGAAATGCACTCGGGATTTATGGCACTTCGCGATGAATTACCCATGAACATCCGCGCGAAACGACGAGTCGAGTTAAGTGCGGCGGCGAAAAAAGACATTGCTCGTATCGACCAAATTTGGTCTGAGCAAATGTTGAAAAATCCTCAAGGCTGGTTGTTTGGAGAGTGGTCAATTGCTGATGCTATGTATGCGCCAGTGGCATTGAGGTTTGACACTTACGGGATTGAATTATCTCCGGCCGCACAGTCTTATCAACAAAAAGTGTTGCGCAGTGACTCGCTACAACCCTGGTTGCAGCAAGCGAGCTTAGAAACGGATATTGTTGCAGAAGATGAAGCAGGGGAATAGATTTGGTGACAGGGCGATTCACGCTTTGCTACGACAAGGTCATCATTGTGTATTCACATGTTGAGAATTTCTTTTTCACCGCCTAGCAAGATTGTGTTGATCTATTTACAACATTTAGCTAGACAAACAGCAATAACAAATGATTTGTATAGAGAAGACATTCTTGGCGATTTATATGAGATTTTTATTTTAAAACAATAATATAAACAAAAACCTGTCCGATTGGTTATTGAGCGGTTACCTTGATAACTCATGAAAAAAATGTGAATTTACAACAAATTTTGAAAAGAGATGACTTTTTTTGCTATTATCTCGGCTCATTTTTACCGCATGTTTATGCAGTTTGAGGGTTTATGAGTCGAGATATAGACAAATATAGTATAGATAACACGGACTACACCGTG
>JBFGYW010000267.1:0-2647 GCA_041587235.1 Vibrio sp. | reverse complement strand
TCGCTGTCAGAAACCGATTGATGACTGATATTTTCAGCAGCGGCGTTAATGGCTTCAATGGTTGTCACCAGTTGTTGTTGCAACCGTCTTACCGAGTGTAAAACACTGCCCGAGTATGAGCTTTCCACGGGGATCCCAAGCTGGCCATTAGCCATCTTTTGTAAAATACCGGCAATATAATGCGGTTCGCCCCCTAGCTGCCGTTTGAAATACGCGATGAGTAACCAAATTACGATAAGCGCAATCAGCGTAGCCACTGTGGTTGCTGTGATCATGATCCCAGTAAAGGCACCCGTTGCCTCTCGTACCAATTCGGTTTGGCCCTGATTTTGTTCTTCCTGATAGTCAATAAAGGCGTTAATGGCAGCAAGCCAATCAACAAAGGCGGGTTTGGCGTCATTCAATAACACCCGCTGCGCCTCGATAAGATTATCTTGCATTCGTAATTGAATGATTTGTGTCACCAAGGGCAAGGTGCGTTTTTCGATGGCTTTAATGCGTTGCAGCATGTCCTTTTCGGTGGCGTTGCTGCTTTGCTTTATCATCACATCCATAGGGCCGGCATTGGTGCGATAAAACTCAGCAAGTCGCTCAATGTCGGCAACCGTTTCTTTTACCTGAGTCATAGAGTCTTGTAACACCACATCGCGAATAGCAATGGCTCTGTCGTGCACCGAACCTCTAAAATTAATGGCATAACGCTGCTTCACACTGTTTACGTCGTTGATGATGGTCATTTTGTGGTCAACTGTGCCCACTTCACCAATCCCCATTACGGTAACGGTGATAAGCATGGCGATAATAAGGCCGAAGCCTATGAATAAACGATGGCTAACGCGAAGAGAAGAGAGCATATATAATCCGTCAATAAATTTCGTCCAATGGTTAGTTCCTATATACCGGCAATCAGAGCTTTAACATAAGAACAACCTAATTTATCTAACAACAGTGACGCACTACTGCTCCTTAGGGTAATGAGAAAAATAGATTGCCTCAATCGAGATAATCAAATGTAGCTTGGCTAATTTAATTTGTATGATTTCTAGTATTACCTTAAAAAAACCGCCACTTAAAATCCGTGCCCTCTCGTATTTGCACTTTATCCCTCATTTTCCCTACCTTGCCTTAAAAAACGTTTGTTTGTTGAACAATTAAATGAAAAACTGAAATTCGGCATTTTTGACGAATGGACTCAGTATGACAGTCGAACAAAGCAATCCCCCTTTTTACGATGCGTTTATCAGTTACGCGTCACAAAATCAAAATGACGCCAACGAGCTTTGTCGGTATTTAGAAGAACAAGGACTTTCATGTTGGATAGCCTCTCGGAATGTCCGTCCTAGCAGAGACTATGCCGAGGAAATCATTGAAGGGGTCATCAATAGCAAGAGCCTTATTTTATTGCTCTCTGAACATGTAGAAAATTCAATTTATGTTAAACGGGAAGTAGAGCGGGCCACCAGCTACAACCGTAAAGTATTCACTATTCGTTTGGAAGATGTGGCTGTACCACGTTCATTGGAACTCTTTCTTGGGCTACCCCATTGGGTCGATAAATGGGCACCGGATTTTCCGCAAAAATTGAAAGCCATCGTCGCGGAAATAAACAACACTCGCGTGGATACATCCACTATCAAAAATCCAAGCGTTATTGCTCGCATAACGCATTTTATTAAACAGAATATGCTTGGTGTTATCTCAACGGGCATTCTCCTTTTTTTCGCCATCACCTTTTTCATACAATGGTCAGCTCCCGCCCCCCCTCCGACGTTAGAGTCGATAAACGAAGTCGACGCCGAACTGTTTGCAGTCAAGGCTACTCGCTCCTATGGTAATGGCCCTATCACCTTATCACTGGATGGGTTTAGCGGAAAATTAATGATGAGTCCGGCCATTAACAAAAAGCAGTTCGAATTTACCTTCGAATTTGACAACGGCCAACGCACTAAAACCCTCCAAAATTTAACCAATGCAAAGATCAAAATTGATGAGAGTTTACCCGCCGCAACACAGGTTATTGTCACCATTCGCGATTTAGAGACGGGTATCACCAGCGACAAAATGACTTTTTCAACGCCACAAATTGCAGCGCTGATGGTTGAAGAGAAGCGAGAAAACGCAAGCAAACTTAAAGAAAAACTAATAAACACCCAGCCGTTAAACTGCAATATCACGTTAAATTACGCTTCGGGGTTAATGCTTTGCCAGGTCGGGCATTTATCACAAATTGAAACCTACGCCAACCTGCAAACCGTGGTAAAAGAAATCGCCTTTGGATATGGTGAAGCGCAACTCGATAGCACCCTTATTCTTGATACCTTAGAAACAAAGGGCGATTTGGGTGTACACCTAAATGAAAAGGGGCAACTGACCATTTTAGTCCCCCGGCTGTCCAGAAACCTGTTTTACCAATTCAGTTTTACCGACGGTGACAAAAGTAGCGTTAAACAAAACCAAGCCGATGTAAATGCAACATTTGCCAATAAACTTATCAGTGACGATAAAAACGCACCGCCACTCTATTTATCGAATTCAATGAATATCATCAATAAAGTGATCGCGCCTGTTAGTGCAAAACAATTTAGTCAAATAAGTTGGAGCCAATACCCAGGTATCGACAATACCATGACGCTTAATCGTGGCTTTT
>JBFGYW010000266.1:0-2750 GCA_041587235.1 Vibrio sp. | reverse complement strand
GTCTCCCACTTGCCTTCACTTGTCTTTGTGCACCTCTGCCGAAACTTTGATGAAACACTCACTGTTTTTTCATCACTGATTTCAATAATTACTTTGCCAAATCACAAAATACCGTCTAAATTTATTGTCAGTGCTTATGCATTTTAATTAATAACAAAAGGGCGATTATGATAAGCCCTTTATCAACTTGCCAGTGTACTCGATTCACTCAGCTCCCAGTGTTGTTCAAGGAAGAGCTCAATCGAGCGCAAAAATATCAGCGCAAACGTCATCAATATGAAACTTAACATTTGCTAAATAAATGTATGTGGTGTTTTTTGCGCGGATTTTGAAATTGGATTTCTCAATAGGCCATGACCTAAATGATAAGTGGAGTTAGACTGTGAAATATAAACTTTTAGCAACGTGTGTTGGCGCGGCCATCTTGGCGGGTTGTAATAGCGATAGTAATTCTTCTTCGAGCATTCAAGCCTATGATGGCGCTATCAGTGGTTTTGAAGGCACCTTTATTTGTTATGATGATGACGGAGTGCAAACCGATCAAGGGACATTGACAGAAACCAACAGCGATGGCTTTGGTTTTACCAGTAACCTTTCTTTTACCTCACTGCCCGGCGCTTGTGTGGTTGAGTTCTCCGATTCTGACGGCAATGCGGTCGACACCTCAAACGGCAAGTCAATGTCGAATGTCAGCTACAAAATACCGCGCGGCCTAGCCAAGAACGGCGGCGCAGCCACCCCAATCACCACCTTAATTGCCGACTACCTCGGCGATGGTGTCGATTACAATGAGTCGGCAGGCTCTGAGATCATCACCGCCCTTGGTCTTGGTGGCATTGTTGGCACTTATGTTTCCTTAGAGGAGTTACTCACCAACCCAGCGGCGGCGTTTGCCACGGTTAAATCTGAAGCCGATACGTCGGTGTACAAAAAGTTAATCGCGACGACCCAAGTCTTATCCGATGTGCTTGCTGATGGCTCCATCACGGATGTGACTGACATTACCACAGTCACCTCCAACCTTTCCGATCTGATTGTCGATGATACCAGTATCGATTTTGACGATGTGTATGTCGATGTGACGGGCATCCTCGCTGATGATACTTATGTCTCTGCTCTATCGGACAGTGATTTTGATGCCGACGACAATGCGGATCTAGTCGCGGACGTCTCTGCTTCAACAGAAACGGCCACACCGGTCGACGATGATGATGATGCCACAGGCGGTACCGGCTCTGGCTCTGGCTCGTCGGGCGGCAGTACAGGCGCTTAAGCGATCATAACTCGCTGTGTGTGATTCATCCGGTAAAACGAAGACACCTCACTGCGTTGAGGTGTCTTTTGTCTCACGAAAACCACACGACTTCCCCCTTAACGGTGCGATACGGCCTGATTTTTCAATAAAAACTAGGTTTGTCCCATAAACGCGAAAGGGGTAATACCATCACACCCATTTAACTCGTGATGATCCATCACAACGCGATAACTAAAGTGCACTTTGCCAGGGATGATTGAATGAGAAAAGCACTGCCGTATTTACCCTTTATTTTACTGTCTTCTTTCAGTTATGCCGACGTCGAATCTTTACCCTCTAATCAGGCGTTTACCGGGTTAGTGTTAACCCCGAACGCTCAGGTCACCGACACGGGTAACCTGAGCTTTTACTATGGTCAAGGCGTACCTTACCAAGGTCAGATCTCTGCGCTAGATACACTCAATTTTACCCTTGGGGTATTTTCGGGATTGGAGGCGAACGGTCGAGTGGTGACCAAAACCTATGACAACAATTTATTTACCGACCCAGATGGCGGCGTGCGCGATCTGTCTATTTCCTTTAAGTACCAAGTGCCTAATTTTTACCAAGTGGATGGCTTACATTTTGCTCTCGGAGTCCAAGATTTTGAAGGCGCGCTCAACTTCTTTGAAACCCGCTATGCCGTGGCCGATTACGAGTGGCAAGCACTGCCATTGCGAATTAGCCTAGGCTACGGGCAATCAGACATGACCACGGGCACCATGGATGGCCCATTTGGCGGTATCGAATACCAACCTTGGTCTTTCGTGCAATTGAATGCCGAATACGACGCGGTAGAAACCAATGCCAGTGTGAAACTGTTTACGCCTGACGATCTGATGCCTTGGGACTTAAAAGCCTCCTTGGCTTATCAGCTTTATAGCTCCTACGACAACAGCGAACAAGACCTGTGGTTGGCACAATTAGCCATGCCTTTGTGGAGTGACTACACCTCGAACCCGACCTCTCTTAAAGACAACCACACTTTAGAAGAGAAAATTGCTATCGCGCAACACGGCGCAGAAACCGCGTCGATGACGGCATTGCAACAAGCTCTGCTCGACGAAGGCTTTGTCAATGTGCGGGTCGGGCAAAAAAACCAGCAACTCATTATCGCGTTAGAAAATCGTCGTTACCATCGCAATCAAGTCGACGGCCTTGGCGTTGCACTGGGACTCATCTCCAGCCACTTTGGTGCTCAGGCGGTGAATGATCTCAAACTAGCCAGTGATACCTTTAAGCTTGTCAGTTTAAATAATGGCATTGCCACCTCGGTGGCTCAGGTTTCCAGTCGCTGCTATCGTCAATTTCTCCGCACAGGCCAAGACTGTAAAGGGCTGAGTTTTGATACCCAGGTGATGGCCAATCCGTTAACCGATACCCAGTGGTTTACCGAGCCTCAACGTTCTGGTTTTGGGCGTAGCCAAGTGATTGTCTCCCCCAGTACCCGCTACGC
>JBFGYW010000265.1:0-2755 GCA_041587235.1 Vibrio sp. | reverse complement strand
GCCCTATTTCTAGGTCCAGATGGTGCCAAATGGCATGTTTTCTGCTTATCTGAACCCAAAGGCCAAATGGATTGGGGCCAGATAGAAAAAGGGACAGCAATGAAAAGCGATCATCTGATTCACATCCAATTTACCCCTGAGCGCAGTTTGCAAGAGCAAATTCGCGAAGTGCTGATAGAAAATATCCGCCAAGGAAAGTTCGATAGTAAGCCCTTGCCTTCGTGTCGAAAAATGGCAGCGATGCTCAGAGTTTCTCGCAACACGGTTGTATTGGCCTACGCGCGCTTGGTGGATGAAGGCTATCTTTACTCCCATGAGCGCAGTGGCTATTTCCCGACCGAGCAGGCTTTACAGCTCGATATTAAGCCGCTGCGGCCGAATGGCGATGTATTGACTCAGTCTGGATTGCCGAGCGGTTTTTGGCGTAAACGCATCAAGCCGGACCTCGACTCACAGCGCAATATTGAAAAGCCCGCCAATTGGCAGCAATTTCCTTACCCTTTTCTCTTTGGTCAGCCAGACCACACGCTGTTTCCTTTGTCGCATTGGCGTGAATGTGGGCGGTTGGCACAGCGCAATACAGTGATCAAAGACTGGATCAGTGATTTTGTCGATCACGATGACCCGATGTTAATCAAACAGCTGCAATCGAACGTTTTGTCTAAACGGGGGATCAGTGCCAAACCCGAGGAGATCTTGATCACAATAGGAACGCAAAATTCCCTCTACCTTCTGGCCGACTTATTGGCTGATGAGACGACGACGTTGGGAGTGGAAGAGCCCGGTTGGCCAGATGTTCGTAATATTTTTATGCGCCACCAAGCCAGGCTTAAGACACTGCCTGTGGATCAGCAAGGTTTGGTTATTGATGATGCGCTGGCAGAATGTGACTATTTGTACACCACGCCCAGTCATCAAATACCCACCAATGTCACGATGCCAATGGCACGGCGTCAACAGTTATTAGAATGTGCTGAGCGGCATGATTTTTTGATTATCGAAGACGATTACGACAGTGAAGTGAATGCGATCAGTGAGCTGTCGCCATCACTGAAAAGTTTGGATCAAAAAGGCCGGGTGATTTATGTCGGCAGCTTGTCCAAAACGCTATCACAAGGGTTGCGTTTGGGGTTTATGGTGGCCGATCAAGCTTTGATCCGCGAAGCGCGAAAGTTACGCCGCCTCATGTATCGTCATCCGCCAGCCAACAATCAGCGTACCTGCGCGTTATTCATTTCTCTCGGTCATTACGATACGTATTTGCGACGGCTGCGCAATAGTTATGCTGAAAAGTGGCAGGTGATGCGTCAAGCGATAGAAACGTATTTGCCGTATAGCATAACCTCGAGTACGGTCGGAGGCAGTGCTTTCTGGTTGCGGTTGCCCGATGGCGTGTCGGCGCAGCACCTTGCCAGCCAAGCTCGTGAGGTGGGGGTTCTCATTGAGCCGGGTGATGTGCATTTTCACGATTTAGCGCGATGTCCGGGCAATTTTATTCGCCTTGGCTATTCCGGTATTGATATCAATAAAATCAGTGCAGGTATAAAAACGTTATCGCAAGTATTGGCACGATTTGAACATTGGCAAGATGGGCAAAGCATGCGAAATAGGTCTGGCTAGAGTGTGCGATTGCCAGACCTGTATCCGTTAGTGTTGTGTGTTTTTGCTGTGGTCAGCCACTGAGTGCGTGTCGCCGTGTTTGGTCAGTTTATCGAGATACCCCATCGCAAAGGCCGATAACACAAACGTAATGTGCAGCAGTAAATACCACTTTATTTTTTCACTCTCGATATTTTCCACCTCCATAAATATTTTAAGCAAGTGGATTGACGAAATCGCCACAATAGAAGCGGAGACTTTGTTTTTTAACGAGTTGGTATCGAGTTTGCCGAGCCATCCAAGTTTATCCGCGTCTTCACTGAGGTCGATTTTAGACACAAAGTTTTCGTAACCCGAGAACATGACCATTACAATTAAGCCACCAACTAAGGATAAATCAATCAAAGACAGTGCGAGCAAAATCAGATCGACTTCGCCAATGGAAAAAATCATCGGCAACAAGTGAAATACTTCTTGAAAAAATTTGATGCCTAAAGCGAGTAACACCAAACTCAGACCCAAGTAGATCGGTGCCATAATCCAACGCGACGCGTACAGTAAGGTTTCTATGAGTCGTTCCATAATCCCAGTATGAATAAAAAGAATAGTTTACTGATTATATTATGGTTGAGCGAGAAAAAAACCCACCATTGCTTTGTACAACGGTGGGTTTCTCAGTATCAAAACCAGGCGACTCAACAGGATTACAATACGGTAATGATGTCTTCTTGAGGTAAGCGCGCTTTTGGCAAGCCGTAGTTGTAATCTTCACCGTCGAGGTGGTAGCCCATTGCAACCGCAACGTGACACTCGTAACCATTGAGCTCTTCAGCAAAAATCTCACTGATCATTTCAGGGTCTACCCCTTCCATTGGCGTTGCATCAATATCAAGACGCGGTAGGAAGTGCAATAAATTACCTAGAGCAATGTATAATTGTGCTTTGGTCCAATGGCCGTTAAAGCCGGCTTCATCGGTTTGTGCAGCGGCAAAACCAAAAGCGCCATTGAGCATAGCGTCGTAGCGTTCTGCCGGTAGATGGCCTGAAGACACTTCAACATCGACGACTTTGCGGTAGTCGTCGAGTGTGAATTTAGGGTTATGGGCCATAAGAATAATGTGTGACGCATCTGTGGCATGCGGTTGGTTGAACTGAT
>JBFGYW010000264.1:0-2798 GCA_041587235.1 Vibrio sp. | reverse complement strand
GGTAGAATAATGACTTACTGTCTTTTCTTACCATGTTTTCACGTTTTTTTGCTGCGTTATCATTGACCAAATACTTAAAAATTGGTTGGTATTACCTCTAAGCAAGGCACATTGCCGTCATAACACGAAAAAGCCACTGCATCCGTTTATCGAGACAGTGGCTTTTTTGCTGATTAATTTATCTGAAATGGCCCTTATAATACCAATCTAACAAAATAGCTGGTCACCCTAGCGGGTTAAAAAACGCGATAAGGTCGTTAAGAAAATAACTTGTAGAACAACGACTCACTGTCTTGTATTTATAAGCAAATAGGTTGCCTTGTTCTCAAGCTTGATCCTGCGCTATCATTGACCACATACTTAATCAGATTGGTATAATTTAAAACAAAACTAGGCCTCACCGGTAATTAAAGGGAATTGTCAATCAAATCCCTCAACTACGCCAAATGTCATAACACATGATCAATATTCAAGGTTCATCTTTCAAACGTAGCAATTGTTCCGTAAATTCACAAAACCCGTAACCGCCAGAATGATGCATCACCACGCTAGGATGAGCCGTCAGTTGTAACCAATATTTTTTGATATTGGCGACACCTACCGTTTTCGATAAAGTCGCAAACATTGCCTGATCATTCAGTGAATCCCCGATATAGCAACAGCGCGTATCAATTTCTTCGTCTTTTAGCCCTTGCTGAGATAAAAAATCTAATGACGTTACTTTTTTTGAGTGCTGACCATACCAAGCATTGATATGGATAGAACTGGCCGTAGCATGAGCCCCGATTTCTCGTATTTTTTCAACCACTTGTTTAACAATGTCTGGATCGACTTTCGAGCAATTTTGACCAATATCGATGGCGACTTCACACAAACGATACGCTTGATCGAGTGTGAGTTCTAATTCGCAATACTCAGATAAAATATCGCTCACTTCTAATTTTAATTGCTGTTGTTTTTGCCTCATTTCATCGATATCAACCGCCGGTGATATCGTCAAAGTACCCGCTTTTTTCTGCATAATAAAAGCGCCATTTTCGCCAATGACAGCATCAACAGGCCAAAGCTGAGCAATGTGATCACACCAACCAGCACAAGCTCCCGTTACCGCGATGACCTTGATCCCCGCTTGCTGTAATTGCGAAAGTGCCATAAGAGTTTCAGGTGGTAGTCTTCCTTGGTAAGTCAGAGTGTCATCGACATCCGTTAACACCCAGTCAATGGTTCGCCAATTCTGTGGCAAGGTCGAATGGTTTACTTTTGCTGTCATTGTGTTCTTTAGGTCCAAAATAGATAAAAAAATCAAACTTATACAGTCATCATGTTCGCATAAGCTTTTGAAGTAGTTTATAGTAATCAAGTCATAATGACTTTGGTTGTTGTGGTGTCTTGTGGAGTCAGTTCTATGCTTGGGAACGCTCCTTTAAATCAGCCCCGCTCGTCGGGGCTTTTTAAATTTAATCATACCAATATGACAGTAATGATAGGGATCAGTTGGCTTTATTTTTAGATTCAATTGCCATATAGAAAAAACACCTTGCCCAAAAACAGTCAGCACCACTTAACGCATAACTGGCTTACCGCCCCCCTCTCACTCACTAAATTTTTCTCAGTCCCCACAATAAATACATACCGCCAATCAGTGAAGCAACCATCCCTGCTGGGATATCTTCTGGGTACAACAATTGACGACCTATCCAATCAGCACATAACATCACTATCATCCCGAGCAACCCAGCCCCGATTAAATGATCGCGCGCACGAGTAAAGCCAAATACCCTGGCCATATGCGGTGCCATTAAACCGATAAAACTCAACGGCCCAACCACCAAGGTTGCCGCCACCGTCAGTAACGCTACCAACAAAATGATCAACCACCTAGCCCGAGTGACTGACACACCAACAGAAGATGCTGCCGCCTCGCCCAAAGGAAGAATATCAAGCCAACGGTAGGTGATGAAACTTGCAATTGTCAATAGAATTGAAATCAGGCTTAACATCACGACCATGGGCTCAGTGACATAATAAGTAGAACCCGAAAGCCAAGCCAAAATTTGATAACCTCGGGGATCGCCTCCCGCAAAGATAAAGGTTTGGAACGCATTCATTAATGCACTGACCGATACCCCTGTCAATAAAACACGATCTGGCTGAAACCCAGAGCGGCGATTTACCCAGACGATCAATCCAATGGCCATGATGGCACCGATAACGCCCCCACCAAACAAGGTTACAGTGTTAGAGCCCATGGTCACTAACACTGCAATCATCGCCCCCAAAGCAACCCCAGAGCTTATGCCCATGACTTCAGGACTAGCCATAGGGTTAGCGCTCAATCTTTGTATCAAAGTACCCGCCATCGCTAGCAGCCACCCGGCTAACATCGCGGCTATTAACCGAGGAACTCGCCACTGTAATAATGGCCATTCACCACTCACTACTAGCCAATGCCATCCTTCTGATTGTTTCGCTACCGTACTGAACAAGGCCAATAGCGCGATCAGCAGTAAACTTAAAGCCAGGAAAAGACGCTTTGATGAGGCGGTTTTTACGCTTTTAACGACAACGGGCTCTCCCCGACTTTGCAATTGAGCAGGCAATTTGGGTAATAACCAGAGTAACAAAGGCGCGCCAAGTGCAGCAGTCGCGACACCCGTTGAGATAAAGGCCGCACTTTGGGTCGGTAGGCTTTGAATCAGTAAATCGGTAATTGATAAAAGTAAGGCCCCCAACAACAAAGCGACAGGGACTCTTCGACTTAGTGATTTTATCCCCAAAGAACGAGTTATCGCAGGAGC
>JBFGYW010000263.1:0-2864 GCA_041587235.1 Vibrio sp. | reverse complement strand
TGAGAACAAGGCAACCTATTTGCTTATAAATACAAGACAGTGAGTCGTTGTTCTACAAGTGATTTTTTAAGCGATGTTATCGAGTTTTTTAACCCGCTAGGGTGACCCGCTATTTCGTTAGATTGGCATTAACAGATACTCACCCCTATTCCTGTCGTACAACCGCGTCTATAACTCGCCGGGGTGAGCCCTATTTCACGAGTTCGGTATTGTATTCTCATCAGTAAAAAGGAGTTATTGAATGTCTAAGAGTGCAAGAAGTATCCACTCTGCCTTATTTAAATCGCCCAAAGATACGCTTAATCAATTTATCTCCCGCAGGCCACCTTCTGTCTCCACTTTGCTGCTTTCCGTTTTTGTTGGCTGCGGTGCCGGTATTGTCGGTACGCTATTTGAAAAAGCCGTTCACTTGGTTTCAAGCACGCGTACCGAATGGCTAAAAGCCGAAATTACCGCCTATTTACCTTTGTGGGCCGTTGCCATTTTCATCAGTGCTGGCTTGGCCTTTGTCGGCTACTACCTCGTACACCGATTTTGCCCTGAGGCGGGGGGTTCTGGCATCCCCGAAATTGAAGGCGCAATGGATAATATTCGCCCTTTGCGTTGGTGGCGAGTGCTGCCTGTCAAATTCGTTGGTGGCATGGGGGCGCTAGGCTCAGGTATGGTTCTGGGTCGTGAAGGCCCTACTGTGCAGATGGGGGGCGCGGTTGGCCGTATGGTCAGCGATGTGTTTCGCATCAAGCAAGATGACGCTAGGCACACGCTACTTGCCGCGGGGGCCGCTGGCGGGTTGGCGGCGGCCTTTAATGCTCCGCTTGCTGGGATTTTATTTGTCATTGAGGAGATGCGCCCTCAGTTTCGCTATTCTCTGATCTCAATTAAAGCGGTGATCATGTCGTCGATTTTAGCCACGCTGGTGTTTCGCTTGTTCAATGGTCAGCAAGCCGTGATCACAATGCCGCAATACCAAGCACCCGAGCTAACGACCCTATGGCTGTTTTTAGTCCTCGGCGCTTTGTTTGGTTTATTTGGCGTGATATTTAATCGCTGTATTACGTTTGCGCAAGACAGCTTAGTCAAAATTCACCGCAACAACCGTCGCCGCTACCTCATTTTAGGGACAACCCTTGGCGGCGCTTTTGGCTTGTTGCTGATCTACCTGCCCGAACTCACTGGCGGTGGGATTGAACTCATTCCCGCAGTCACCAATGGCAACTTTTCGATTTCTCTACTCATTTTAATTTTTCTTGGCCGGATGTTAACCACGTTATTGTGTTTTGGCTCTGGGGCTCCTGGCGGTATTTTTGCTCCGATGCTCGCCCTCGGCACCCTATTTGGCTATGCCTTTGGCGCCATCGCTCAATCGCTGTGGCCAAGCTTGCCGATCGAACCCGGTATGTTTGCCATTGCCGGTATGGGGGCATTATTTGCTGCCACGGTTCGGGCACCGATCACCGGTATCGTGTTAGTGATTGAGATGACCAATAACTATTATTTGATTTTGCCGCTGATTATTACCTCGTTAGGCGCCACCTTATTAGCGCAAGCATTGGGCGGCCAACCTATTTACAGCCAGCTCTTAAACCGAACACTACGCAATGAAAAACTGCAAAAACAAGAGTTGCCTTTTGAACAGCAAGAAGCCGCCAATGCCGAGACACAGGCAAAAGCTTCCTAATGCCGTAACCATCGGCATACCGTCATCAGAAGATGCCTGATGACGCCAGAGGGTTCGCCAACCAGAAACTAAAAAAGCGCCGAACGGCGCTTTTTTATCTTTGTCTGTCTGATCAACGACACACTTTAATTAACGCAAGCCATGTAAAAACTCGTGACGGGTCGCAGGATTCGACTTAAAGATACCCCCCAAGGCGGTAGTCGTCGTTTCACTGGTTGCATCCATCACACCGCGTGATTTAACGCAGAAGTGCGTTGCGTCGATGGTCACCGCGACGTCTTCTGAATCGAGCAAGGTTTGTAACGCCACTAAGATTTGCTGTGTCAAGCGCTCTTGTACTTGTGGGCGCTGCGAGAAAAATCGCACGATGCGGTTAATTTTTGACAAACCAATAATTTTACCACGTGGAATGTAAGCCACCGCGGCTTTGCCATCGATGGTGACCAAGTGGTGCTCACAGGTACTGGTGAGAGTGATGTCTTTAACACGCACCATTTCACTGACATTCATTTTGTTTTCAATGACCGTGATTTTGGGGAAGTTAGCGTAATCCAAACCTGAGAAGACTTCATTAACGTACATCTTAGCCACGCGTTTTGGGGTCTCAACTAGGCTATCGTCAGTTAAATCGAGTTGCAATAAGCCCAGAATCTCACGCATGTGATGTTCTATCTTTTCTCTTTTTACTTCTTGGCTGAGTCCGTTGCTTTCCATCGGTGTCTCTAACCCTTTCTCTTCTAGTGCAGCTTTTACTTGTAATGCTGATGCACTCAGATCTGACATTTTTCTTCCTCTAACTGACTTTTTTGCAGATTTTGCAAGCATACTCGCATTAGCCAATAATTACATCCCTATTTTCTGTCTGGGAATCATCTATTGTTGCCAATGAGTGTGGTAATCTTAAATGACTTAGCCTCACGATAGGAGTGAATATGAGTTGCTGTGATAGCCCTGGGCTACTCGCGATTGAACGCGCTGTTCAAACCATGTGTGAACGGACCACACCGATTGCTGAAATAGAAAAATTATCACTGGATGAGGCGCAGGGACGTATTCTAGCCCAAGCCATTACCTCGCCGATGGACGTACCGCCCTTTACCAATTCCGCCATGGACGGCTACGCTTGCCGCTTTGCTGACCTTCCCAGTGTAAGCCCATTACCTGTGATTGGAACTGCTTTGGCAGG
>JBFGYW010000262.1:0-2864 GCA_041587235.1 Vibrio sp. | reverse complement strand
TATTCAGTTGACCCTGTCAAAAAAGACCCGTTTGCTGCTGGTGGCCAACTATCATCGGCCACCGACTTCGTTTGTGATCAAATCCGATGAGATGAAAAAATACCTCGGCGCCGAGGTCGACTTGGAATTTGCCTACAGTAAAAATCTCGCTCATATCGTCATTGATGGCAAACAGGCACACAAACACGATCGCGCCATTGCTGGCTCAGTGGATAAATTAGCCCGCTTGATCAACGGTAACAGCATCGAAGAGAGCAAATTACCCAAGTGGTTTGGCTTGGGCAAAAAGAAATAATAAGGGTCACTAAGCAATGAGCTCCAACAAAGAATTGTATTTAACCTTTCGCAGTCAGATCTTCGAAGCCTTAGATCCAGAAGTGGTTCAGCAAATGAGTCGTCGCGAACTCGAGACGCAAATTCACAGCGCGGTGGATTTATTGGCCTCCTCGTATCAACGGCCGATCACCACCATGATGAAATCGGGGCTGGTGAAAAGTTTAATCGACGAAATCTTTGGTCTTGGGCCGTTACAACCCTTGGTTGAAGACCAATCAATCACCGATATCATGGTCAATGGCCCCAGCAATATCTTTTTTGAGCGTCACGGCAAGGTGCAAAAATCCGAGCTGTCGTTTGTCAATGAAGAGCAATTACTTTCCATCGCCAAGCGCATTGCATCGCGGGTTGGTCGCCGGGTCGATGAGTTGTCGCCAACTGTGGATGCCCGCTTAGAAGACGGCAGCCGGGTCAATATTGTCATTCCGCCGATTGCCCTAGATGGCACGTCAATTTCGATTCGTAAGTTTCGCGAGCAAAAAATTGAATTTGAAGACTTGGTCGGGTTTGGCTCGATGTCGCCGCACATGGCGCGCATTTTGATGATTGCCGCTCGCTGTCGGATGAACATCATTATTTCCGGCGGTACCGGCTCGGGTAAAACTACCTTGCTCAATGCCTTATCGCGCTATGCGTCCGACGATGAGCGGGTAGTAACAATCGAAGATGCAGCCGAATTGCGCCTCAGTCAGCCCAACATTGTGCGTTTGGAAACCCGTGCCGCCAGTATTGAAAGTACTGGCGCGATTTCTCAGCGCGATTTGGTGATCAACGCGCTGCGGATGCGCCCAGACCGGATCATCCTCGGTGAGTGTCGTGGCTCTGAAGCGTTTGAGATGCTGCAGGCGATGAACACCGGCCACGATGGTTCGATGTCCACCTTGCACGCCAATACCCCGCGCGATGCGATTGCCCGTATTGAATCCATGGTGATGATGGCCAACCTCAATCAGCCCTTGAGTGCGATTCGCCGCACCATCGTCAGTGCGGTGCAACTGATTGTGCAAATTAACCGCTTGCGCGACGGCAGTCGTAAAGTGACCAGCATTTCCGAAGTGGTGGGCATGGAAGGTGATAGCGTAGTGATGGAAGAGCTCTATCGGTTTAAATTTGACGACAGTGACTTTAGTGAAAAAGTCAAAGGGCATTTTATCACCGATGGCATTATGCAGCGCAGCGAGTTGGTCAAAAAAGCCCATTTCTTTGGTTTATACGATGATTTGATGGCGTGCTTTCATGGCGCCGGGCAATAAAACCGATTCAAAAAGAGTATTAATGCGCTGCAATACCAATGGGTACCCATCGCAGGGTGTTAATGATTGGGGAAATGGGAGAGTCGACATGCTGTTAATTTGGTTATCACTGATCTTATTTGCTGTGGTGTTGCTGCTGACCTCGAATGGCAAACAGAAAAAAATCGACCAATATTTTAGCGACGACATTGTCGAGAGTGAAAGTGTCAGTGCAGTCAACTTAAAGGCATTAATACCGCAAAAAGGGTGGGAGCAATTTAAAGCGCAATTACAACCGACCTTGGATATGTTAGGCGCGCGGGCCGGGTTTTGGGTGATCTTGTTTTTCATCGGCGCCGTGTTTGCCGCTTGGTATCTGGTGTTTAAACTGTTGACGCTGAACTCCTTGCCCTTATTGGCGCTCTTGGTGTTGGTGTTTACCTGCATGGGCTATCGCTTTTTAGCCAGTCGGCGCCGCAAAGAGTTTGAAAATACCTTTCCCGATGCACTGAATATTTTGATGAGCGCGGTGACCGCCGGTGAGAGTTTGATGCACGCGATCAGTTATGTGGGTAAATCGATGGACGATAACGCGATTGGCCGTCAGTTTAAATGGATGGGAGATAGGCTAAGGTTGGGGGAAGCGCCAGAGGTGGTGTTCCAGCGGGCGTGTAAAAACTATCCGTATCCTGAGTTTGTGTTTTTTACTATCACCATGCGCGCCAATATTAGCCGCGGCGGTCAATTAAAAGGGGTATTGGCGCGTTTGATTCGGGTGCTGGTCGACTCAAGAACCTTAGAAAAAAAGAAAATGGCCATGACTTCCGAGGCGCGGATTTCTGCCAAAATAGTCGCTGCTATCCCTTTGTGCTTTTTCTTTTTACTTAATTACATTAATCCAGAGAATGTTGAATTTATTCTCCATGATCCCAAAGGGCGATATATCCTTTATTATGTGCTCGGCAGTGAGTTTTTAGGTTTGTTTATTGTTTGGTTATTGGTTAAGGCGGTGAAATAATGTGGTTACTGGTTTCATTGCTGACAATTGTGTTTGCCTTATTGTTTTTAATTATTGAGTCACTACGCTCCGAGCGACGCCGAAAATACATCGAACAATACGTGCGTGACTCAGAGAAAAAAAAGGCGACTTGGCGTTTAGGCTTTTTGGTCAAATTTGGTAAAGAGAACCGCGCTGAGTTAGAAAAAAAGTTTGTTGATGCAGGCATTTACAATAAAAGCTTGGCGCGCTTTTATTTTCCGATGAAAATCATCCTACTTGTTAGCATCGTTGCTATC
>JBFGYW010000261.1:0-2912 GCA_041587235.1 Vibrio sp. | reverse complement strand
GCCATGGTGATTGGCGGGGCCATTGGGGTTTTCTATGCCAAGAAAGTCGCCATGACCGAGATGCCAGAACTGGTTGCCGTGTTACACAGTTTTGTCGGCTTGGCGGCGGTGCTGGTGGGCTATAACAGCGTACTCCATCCACCACTTATGGTCACACCGGCTGAGCATACCATTCATTTAATCGAAGTCTATTTAGGGGTGTTTATTGGCGCAGTGACCTTCACAGGTTCGCTGGTGGCTTTCGCTAAACTTAGAGGCTTGATCAACTCAGCGGCGCTTGTTCTGCCACTTAAACACAAACTTAATGCGGTTGCCATCTTCGTGTGTACCCTGATGTTGCATTGGTTTGTGGTCTCTGATGGGTCACTTATTTTGTTGTTTGTTATGACGCTGATTGCTTTTGCGTTTGGCTCTCATTTAGTGGCTTCCATTGGTGGTGCAGACATGCCGGTCGTGGTTTCGATGCTCAATTCCTATTCAGGGTGGGCGGCCGCTGCAGCGGGCTTTATGTTGGCCAATGATTTGTTGATCATTACTGGAGCCTTGGTCGGGTCATCGGGGGCGATTTTGTCTTACATCATGTGTAAAGCAATGAATCGTTCATTTATTAGTGTCATTACCGGAGGTTTTGGTCAAACACCAAGTCAACAAGGCGATAGCGAACACGGTGACCACATTGAGGCGAGCGCGTTTGAAGTGGCCGAGATGCTTAAGAATTCACAACGGGTCATTATCACCCCAGGCTATGGCCTTGCGGTTGCCCAGGCTCAGTACCCGGTATATGAATTAACCAAGGCATTAAAAAAGCGCGGGGTTGACGTGCGCTTTGCCATCCATCCGGTCGCAGGTCGGTTACCGGGTCACATGAATGTGTTATTGGCAGAAGCAAAAGTTCCTTATGATATCGTACTCGAAATGGACGAGATCAATGAAGACTTTGCCAATACCGATACAGTGCTGGTCATTGGGGCTAATGATACGGTCAATCCTGCCGCAGAAGATGATCCGCAGAGTCCGATTGCCGGCATGCCAGTTTTAAAAGTCTGGCAGGCGAATAATGTGATCGTGTTTAAGCGTTCGATGAATACCGGTTACGCTGGGGTGCAAAATCCACTGTTCTTTAAAGCCAATACACGGATGTTATTTGGCGATGCCAAAGACAGTGTCGAAGGCATTCTGTCGGCGTTGTCCAATTGATGACGTTATCAAAATGTCTGGGCAGTGAAGAAAAGCCGTAAGAGAGACATTCTGAGAACAAAGTCAGCCGTTGGTTATTATCATTTTTTGCGAGTTTGATGTATAGTAAAGTTACATTGTTTAAATTTTTGTATAAGTTTTGAATAAATTAACCTTACTATTGTCATTGGTAGTGTCGATAATCTTTATCCCAAGTGCTTGGGCAAACTCTTTGCCCGAGCGCATTGGTATTTTTGTCAGTTTATTCAACCAAGAGCAGCCCAGAGAAGAATACGATGTAAGGGTACTGCAATCTAAATATCCGACGGTGTTAATCTCACCGGAGTCGACATTGCCGCAAACGGCCAAATACCCATTGCGCGATATTCAGCGTTTGTATCAATTGTCCCAGACATGCAGTGGGCAATTGCCATTAAACCCGTTATTGACCGAACCTTTGGTATTTACTCGCGCGCTTTGTAAGGGGACACACCTCTCTATTCGCTGGTTTTCTCGCAGTGATTTGATACATCCGGGCGGAGGCACCTATGCCTACCGCTATGCACAAACGCACCCGGAGATGAAAAGTCAGCTCGAACAATACATGCACGTCAAAGAAAGAGACAATGCCGATAACGATCCTTTGCTAAATCGTTTAAAGAAAATGTCTAATAACGCGGTGTATGCCCTGATAAACCGTTCAAGCATGTTTGTGGATGGCCAAGATTTGTGGTTAAAAAAGGGCGATAACTACTACATTTACGGGGCTAAGACCTGGCAAGCCAATGTATCTAAAGCCGGTTTGCAGATGCATCTTCTCAATTACAATGAAAGTTGCTTTGTCAAGCGGGGTAACATTTGCTGGGACATTGAAGATCAATCTCAAATTTTAAAAATAAGTATGATCGCATTGATCGTTGCCAACGTATTACTCGTTTTAGGGTGGCTCTATTATCGTTGGAACACTAAAAAGCGTGAATTGCGTAGTCGTATGTTGGTCTTGCAAATTTTGACTCATGAATTGCGTACCCCAATCGCCAGTTTATCGCTTACGGTTGAGGGCTTTCGCCGAGATTTTGAGCACTTGCCGGAGTCTTTGTACGATGAGTTTCGCCGTTTGTGTGAAGATTCGAGGCGTTTGCGTCAACTTGCCGAGGCCAGTAAAGATTATTTACAGTCAGATAATCAACAATTTTCAACGGAATGGCTGCCTTCTGTCAGAGAGTGGTTAGAATTTAAAGTAGAAGATAGCTTTCCGGGACAAGTTGAATTTAAAATAAATCAGGATGTTGCCGCCAGAATTAATGTCTACTGGTTGGGCAACTGTATTGAGAACTTATTGCGAAATGCGGTGAAATACGGGGTGGCGCCTGTTTGTCTTCAGGTCGAAACCTGCTCCGACAAACTGACCATTTCCGTCATAGACCAAGGACAATTAAGCGCAAAAGATTGGTCTAATTTACGTAAACCCTTTGTCAGTAAAAGTGGTCTTGGGTTAGGACTGACCATAGTGGAATCCATGGTTGGCCGTATGGGGGGAAAAATGAAACTCTACGGCCCACCAACAACATTTATCTTGGAGATACCTTGTGAAACAGACGTTGCTTTTAGTTGAAGATGACAAAAACTTAGCTGACGGTTTATTAGTGAGCCTAGAACAGGCTGGATATGAATGCCTCCATGCCGAGAGAATTTCTGAGGTTGCTGATATGTGGCCTAAAGCGGATATTGTTGTT
>JBFGYW010000260.1:0-2917 GCA_041587235.1 Vibrio sp. | reverse complement strand
AGTACCGATTGTCATGCTATTTGGCATCGGTAACGTACCTGGCGTGGTGGTCACGATCATTTTTGCCCTGCCGCCCATTGTCCGTTTAACCATTTTGGGTATTCAGCAGGTGCCTTCTGAATTAATAGAAGCTGGCCACGCCTTTGGGGCCAGCCCAAAACAAATGCTGTATCGCATCCAATTGCCCTTAGCCATGCCGACGATTATGGCCGGTGTCAACCAAACCTTGATGTTGTCGCTATCTATGGTGGTCATCGCCTCAATGATTGCGGTTGGCGGCCTTGGCCAAATGGTATTGCGCGGCATTGGTCGCCTCGATATGGGCATGGCTGCAGTTGGTGGCTTGGGCATTGTTATTCTGGCCATTTTACTCGACCGAGTCACGCAAGTCCTCGGCAAAGAAAAACGCAACAAACAAATCGCTTGGTATCACACTGGGCCGATATCCATTTTCTTTAAGCGAAACCAAGCTCAACCTAAAACGTTTGAAAGCAAAGGAGAGATATAATGACTGTTTCATGGAAGACCACACTGCTTACCTCTGGGATTCTACTCGCCAGTACTTCAGTTGCTGCTGAAACCCTGCCAGGTGAAGGCATCACGGTACAACCACTGCAATCGACGGTCGCAGAAGAAACCTTCCAGACATTAATCGTCAACAAAGCGATGGAAGCACTCGGCTATAACGTCGAGCCAACCAAAGAAGTCGATTACAACGTGGCTTACACCTCGATTGCCGAGGGCGATGCCACTTATTTGGCGGTCAATTGGGCCCCGCTTCACAATGGCAAGTACCAAACCGCAGGTGGCGATGACAAGTTTTACCGCAAAGGTGAATACATCAGTGGCGCGGCACAAGGGTATCTCATTGATAAGGCCACAGCCGAGCAATACAAGATCACCAACATTAAACAGCTGCAAGATCCCAAAATCGCCAAATTGTTTGATGCCGACGGCGATGGCAAAGCAGACTTAACCGGTTGTAATCCAGGCTGGGGGTGTGAAGCGGTTGTCGAACACCAAATCAAAGCCTACGGTTTGAGCGATACGGTTGAGATCAACCAAGGCAATTACGCGGCTCTGATGGCCGATACCATTGCGCGCTACAAAAAAGGCGAACCGATTCTGTACTACACATGGACCCCTTATTGGGTGAGCGGTGTCTTGGTTCCGGGTAAAGATGTGAGCTGGATGGAAGTGCCTTACTCTTCTTTGCCAGGCGATCGAAAAGACGTCGATACCACCTTGCCGAACGGTAAGAACTACGGCTTCCAAATGAACTCAATGAAGATCGTCGCCAACAAAGAGTTTGCGGAGAAAAATCCTGCTGCTGCAAAATTATTCGCCATCATGAAACTCAATATCAATGATGTCAGTGCGGAAAATATGATGATGAGCCAAGGCTCAAACTCACCGCAGGATATTGAAGCGCACGCCAATGGTTGGATAAAAGCCCACCAAAAGACCTTTGATGGATGGATCGCAGAAGCCAAAGCCGCAGCAAAATAATCCGGTATTACAATAAAAAATAAGCCGATATTAAAAGAAATAGATAGCCCAAAGGACCGATATTGGGCTATCTAACCTAACCCTACAGAGCAACTTTACCGCCCCCATCACTGGGCTAGATAGATAAGGTGAAACATTTGGAAAAGCACGAAGAAGTTTTAGTGTCTATTAGGCAAATTATACGCGCGATTGATCTGCACTCAAAAAAAATCAGTAAAGATTACGGCTTAACCAGCCCACAGCTTTTATTACTCAGAACCATTGAGTCGGATCACACAGTGACCATTCGAGAGTTATCGCGCCAAACCAACATGAGTCAGGCAACCGCGACCAGTATTTTGGACCGATTGGAGCACCGAGGTTTGATTAAACGCCTGCGCGACACCCAAGACAAACGCAAAGTGCACGCCCACTTAACAGATGCGGGTAAGGCCATCCTCAAAAATGCTCCAGCCCTAATGCAAAACAGTTTTATAGAACAGTTTCAATCTCTAGAAGATTGGGAGCAGCACTTGATTCTCTCCTCGTTACAGCGCTTGTCGACCATGATGAATGCCCCGGAAGTCAGTCAGCACACCGACTTTTTGCTTGCTCACTTTCGCGCCTCTGCCACGGGCTAACTCACTCAGCCCTTTTACCGCTTGGCGACCATACCCTCGCCTTTTTGCCGATAATCTCTCGGCCGTCTCCTTACAAGCTGAATTCATCACTGCGCACCCACGCGCCAGGCCCAATGACCAGCGGTATAATTGAGGCTTGCTATCAGCAAGACATTTTTCAATAATGGCGCCCCCTAATCAATAAGGTATCGCTCTATGCCTACGTTCGATCATTTTGAGCCCACCATCCGCCAACACGCCTTTCAGACTATGGCGCTCGATTTAGCGCACGACACCGCCCATATCACTCGGGTAGTAAAAAGCGCGAAAACATTGGCGATAAAAGAAGCGGCTAACTTAGATATCGTCATGCCCGCTGCCTACTTACACGATCTCTTTTCCTACGGCAAAGGCCATCCGCTCAATCACCAAAGTTCTCTAATCTCTGCCGATAACGCAATTGCATTCCTCACCAGTATTGATTATCCCAGCGAGTTACTCAGCGCCATTCATCATGCCATTCACGCCCACAGCTTCAGCGCAAAAATCGCCCCGACCACGCTTGAGGCTAAAATTGTCCAGGACGCGGACAGACTCGATGCTTTAGGCGCGATCGGCATCGCTCGCACCATACAGGTCAGTAGCCAATTAAACCGGGCGCTGTACCAGCTCGATGACCCCTTTGCGAGCGAAAGAGATTTGGATGACTCGCAATTTTGTTTGGACCACTTTAAGACTAAGCTGCTCAAGCTAGTACCTTTATTTCACACCCTAAGTGCCAAGAAAGAAGCGCAGCGGCGAACCGACTT
>JBFGYW010000259.1:0-2959 GCA_041587235.1 Vibrio sp. | reverse complement strand
GCGAAACTGACCTTGTTCCACCATGGCCCGCAGATCTCTATTGGTCGCCGCAACAATTCGCACAGACACCTGCTTCACCCGATCTGAGCCCACACGCTGAATTTCACCGCTCTGAATTAACCGCAATAACTTTGCTTGCGTGGCCAGTGGCAACTCGCCCACCTCATCCAAAAATAACGTGCCATGATTGGCCGCTTCAACCCGCCCTTTACGCTCACTCAGCGCCCCGGAAAACGCGCCCTTAACATGACCAAACAACTCACTCTCCACCAAACTCTCAGGCAGGGCAGAACAATTAATGTGCACCATGGCCTGAGACGAACGTGGCGACATCTGGTGTAAACGCTGCGCAAACAACTCCTTACCAACCCCGGTTTCGCCGGTTAACAGCACACTAAGTTGCGTTTTGGCAACAATATCAAGCTCGCGCAACAGAGTTTGCAACTTGGGATCCGCGCCGATCAACTCCGCGCTCGACGCCACAGCGTTCGGGGCCACATCGGTGAGCTTTTGATGATAATTGCGCAGGGCCGTCACCTCTTGCTCAAGCTCGGTTTGTTGTAACAACACCTCACAAAAGCGGGCCAGTGCAGGGACTTTTTGCTGACATGAACAATCAAACTGCCCAGGCTGTAACGAATCAAACGTCAGAACTCCCCAGCGCTTGCCCTGTAAACTCAAAGTAATGCCCATACAATCGTGCACCGGCAAGGCGGGGTTATCATCATCGTGTAACGCGCCATCATAAGGGTCGGGCAGCGGACTGTCGGCATCAAAATGCACTAAGTCATCCGAGGCAAATATCTGCGCCAATCGAGGGTGCTCAGCCAGGATAAAACGCCGGCCAAGGGTACTGGTCACCAGCCCGGCCACTGCCAAGGGTTTAAGCTGATCCCCTTCGCACTTTAACAGCCCCACCGCGCTGCAAGGCAAATGGTGCTGAATGTGATCCACCAACGCTTGCCAGCGCTGAATCGGCGTCATGGGCTGATGCAACAGTTGAACACTGAGCCAATCATGCATGGTTAAAAATACCTTATGGGGTCAATAATACCTGAGAATAATAGGGTAATTTATACCATAACTTTTCAGGATTAACTATAAATCAATACGTTATATTGTGGCACACTCTTTGTAAACTTAAAGGCAGACATGAATTTCTCATTTGAATACCACTCACCACGTTGAGCTCGGTATCCATTATTGACCCTTCGGAGCCTTCTATGAATGAACAAAAAAAAGCTTTAGTCCGTGCCACTGTCCCTGTATTACGCGAACACGGCGTTGCCCTCACGACCCACTTTTATCAGCGCATGTTAAGCCTCAACCCAGAGCTCAAACACATCTTCAACCAAGCACACCAACACTCAGGCCGCCAACAACAAGCCTTAGCTTCTGCCGTATTAGCCTACGCAGAAAACATCGACGACCCTTCGGTATTATTACCCGTGGTGGATAAAATTGCCCACAAGCACACCAGTTTAGGCATCCGAGCTGAACAATACAGCATTGTCGGTAAACACCTGTTGGCCTCGATTCAAGAAGTGCTTGGAGAAGCGGCCACACCCGAACTCGTTGCCGCCTGGGCCGAGGCTTATCAATCGCTGGCAGATTTATTTATTGGTGTCGAATCCAAACTCTACCAACAATCCATCCAAGACGAGTTAGGTTGGACCGGTTGGCGACCGTTTAAAGTGATCAAAAAAGTCGCTGAAAGTGAGGAAATCACCTCGTTTTACCTCGCGCCGACCGACAACGGCCCCTTGCCACAGTTCCTCGCCGGGCAGTACATCAGTGTGCGCATTTGGCTAGAAGAGCAACGTATTTACCAACCGCGTCAATACAGCTTATCTCAAGCACCAGGCCACGATGCTTTGCGTATCTCGGTCAAAAAAGAGCCCGGACGCGATGCCCATAGCCAAGGGGTTGTCTCTCATTGGTTACACCAAAACATCGAAGAAGGGGCGATATTGGATGTCTCAGCGCCCTTTGGTGAATTCACGTTGGATAAAAGCACCACAAGACCGATCGTCTTGTTAAGTGGCGGAGTGGGGATCACCCCGATGATGGCGATGGCAGAAGAGGCGATGCGCAAGCCCGAACTCGCCTCAAACGTGGCTTTTCTTCACTGTGCCCGCAACGCCAAAGTGCACGCGTTTAAGTCGGTGACGGACGCCTGGGCCAAGCAAGGGATGGACGTACGCTATTTTTATGACTCAGACAGCAAGGGCGAGCAACAGAGCGCGCCAATCGATCTTAAAGACACTTTGCAAGCGAAGTTTTACGATGCCGACGTTTACCTTTGCGGCCCGACGGGCTTTATCAAACACTACAGCGAGCAGTTATTCGCCATGGGATTACCAACCGAACGCATTCACTGCGAAGCGTTTTAAAGGGGGAAACCCCTTTTCCTATTATGAGAAGGGGTTACTCAAGCAGTGAGTTAATCAATTGCTCTGAAAATAAGGCCGTTGCCACAGGCAGAATGCGGTCTTTTTTTTGGATCAGGTACATGGAACCGACTTTAATGCTCTTTTTTGATAGTGGCCTTGCGACCAAGTTTAGTGGCTCTAAGATCTGTGGAATACCGATTTCAATTTGGAATGTCACACTGCCTTCATTCATACAATGATTACGCAAAAATTCGAAGCTGTCAGATTCGACACAAGGCTTCAACTCAAGCCCGCTTCGATTCGCTTTAAAGTCTACTATTTCTCTCACCCCAATCCCTTTTTTGGGTAGGGCTAAATGATAATCAGCACAGTCACTAAGTCTTAATTCTTCTTTTTTCGACAATGGATGGTCATTACTCATGATGGCAAATAATTGCTGCTCTTTTGAAAAGAGTATTTTCATCTCGGGCATATAAATCGGTTCAAAAATCATCGCTAAGTCAACACTGTTATCGAGTAACAGCGCCTCGGCGGTTGTTCTGTCTCGTTGAAAAACACTGAAAGTC
>JBFGYW010000258.1:0-2965 GCA_041587235.1 Vibrio sp. | reverse complement strand
CCATTTAAAAGAGTATGGAATGAATAATTTTTATCTATCTGATATTAAAGGAAAAATAAAATAGTTTTCTGAGTTTTTTGACCGGTTGAAATGAGACTCTCAAAGTGAGTAGGTTGGCCATTGATAGTGCGTGTTGCTATCACAACAGGGAAAACTACGCCCAAAGGCGTATTGCCATTAGCTATAAATAGAGAGGAGTAAAATACGTTTATTGCAGATGGTTAACACAACACGCCGGACTGTGTACGGCTTGAATAAAAAAACGCGGTAAAAAAGATAAAGTGTATAAATTACATAATCTTATTTTGTTTAGGTTGTGACTTTTATGCGTTAAAAACCTTTTTCTATTCATCGAGATAGGGGGATTTGGACGCAATTTGTCGTTATTTTTTCTGTTGTGATTGATGTGGAATGTGATTTGCAAAGTCGCTGTGTATGAATAAAAAAAGTAACCAGGTAGGGTGCAATGGACAGTGAAGGATGGATCAAAACAACATGTGCGTATTGCGGAGTTGGTTGTGGTGTTGAGGCGAGGCCTAAACCTGATGGTCAATTAGAGGTCCGTGGTGATAAATCGCACCCAGCCAACTTTGGTAAATTGTGCACAAAAGGGATTGCCCTTGGTGAGACGGTGATTGAAGATGGCCGACTTACTCAGCCTAAAGTGAGAACGGAGCGGGGCTTTGAGCCAACAGACTGGCATGATGCGCTAAGCCAGGTAGCCGATACATTTCGCCAAACCATTGAACAGTATGGGCCAGATTCCGTGGCATTTTATGTGTCTGGTCAATTACTCACTGAAGATTACTACGTCGCCAATAAATTGATGAAGGGCTTTATTGGCAGTTCAAATATCGATAGTAATTCTCGATTGTGTATGGCTTCATCAGTGGTTGGCCACAAACGCGCTTTTGGCTCAGATACCGTACCAGTGTGTTATGAAGACATTGAGCTTGCCGAGGTGGTTTTATTAATTGGCTCTAATTTGGCCTGGTGTCACCCGGTGCTGTATCAAAGGTTAAGAGCGGCGAAACAACAAAATCCGGCGTTGAAAATTGTGGTGGTCGATCCGCGGCGCAATGAAAGTTGTGAGATAGCCGATTTACACTTGCCTTTGGCTTCTGGCAGTGATGTCGCATTATTTAATGGTTTACTTCATTATTTGGTCGAACAAGATTGTCTTGACCACGACTTTATTGCTCAGCATACCGATGGTTTTCAACAGGCCAAAGCCAATGGGTTAACCCTAGATCACGTGGCGAAGCTCACCGGCCTGCAAACTGAACAGGTAGCCTTGTTCTATCAGTATTTTGCCCAACATAACAAAGTCTTAAGTATCTATTCACAAGGCGTCAATCAATCATCGCAAGGGTCGGATAAAGTCAATAGTATTATTAATTGCCATCTAGCTACCGGGCGAATTGGTTTACCGGGTATGGGGCCTTTTTCTGTGACCGGTCAGCCTAATGCGATGGGCGGTAGAGAAGTCGGCGCACTGGCCAGTATGCTGGCGGGACACTTGGAATTTGACCGCCCACGCGATATTGAGCTGTTAAAATCGTTTTGGCACAGTGACCAACTGGCTTTGAAACCCGGTTTAAAGGCCGTTGATATGTTTGATGCACTTGATGAGGGCAAAATTAAAGCGATATGGATAATGGCGACCAACCCAGTGGTCAGTTTGCCCAATAGTGAAAAAGTGAAGCGAGCCTTGACAAAGTGCCCCTTGGTGGTTGTTTCAGATTGTATTGAAGACACCGCAACCACTGCATTTGCCGATATCTTGTTGCCCGCACAAGGATGGAGTGAAAAGTCGGGTACGGTGACTAATTCTGAGCGTCGACTTTCTCGTCAACGCCGTTTACTGCCCAGTCCGGGAATGGCAAAACCAGATTGGTGGATGATCAGTGAAGTAGCGAGAAAGATGGGCTTTGCTGAGCATTTTAATTACGTCCATGAGGGCGAAATTTTTCGTGAATATGCCCAATTGACCGGGCTTGGCCAGCATGAACATAGCCGCGATCTCGATTTGAGTGCTCTGACAGTGATCAGCGATAAAGAATATCAAGCATTGCTTCCTCAGCAATGGCCAGTCAAGACGATACAAGAATCGCTTGTCAACCAACGCTTCTTTGCCGACAAGCAATTTTTTACCGCCAACAAGAAAGCCCAGTTTATTTCGGTAACCACACAAATGCCGAGTACGAACGCCAGCTCGAGTTTACCATTATTGCTCAATAGTTGCCGAACCCGAGACCATTGGCATACCATGACGCGCACGGGGCTTGCCACAAGTTTAGGGGCGTTTCGCGCTGAACCTTACCTTTTGGTCCACCCAGATAGTCTAAAAGCTTATGGTCTCGAAGAGGGGAGGGTAGCGAAAGTTAGCAACTCACAAGGCCATTGCTTGCTGCGGGTGGTTTCTGATCACTCGATGCAAAGGGATCAAGTTTTTGCGCCGATCCACTGGAATGAAATGACGGCATCAAAGGCAAAAGTGTGCCATTTAATTGATGCCCGTGTTGATGCATTTTCTGGCCAACCCGAGTTTAAGCACACTCCGGTTAAAGTTGAAGCTGTGGCGATGAATTCGAAAGCCAGAGTGATTGCCCAACAGGTTTTGTCGGTGCCAAAAGAAATTGAATATTGGGCGCGTGAAAAAGTCGAGAATGGCTATTTGTACCACCTTGAATCGACGATGAGTGATGCTAAGTTAAAGCACACACTTCATCGCTGGTTAAACGGCGGCGCCAAAATGAAAATGTTCACTTATTCAAAGCCACAGGGCTCAATCTCGGTCTTTATTGAACAAGAGCAAGTGGTCTTCGCGTGTCATTGGCTCAAGGTAGGAGCCGATGACAGTAAAAGTGAGTTGATTGCCTTGTTTAATGACCCCGACCCTTTAGCTGAGGTTGAAAAACTGGCGGTGTAACGCGCACTCGCTTCTATTTTACTATGGATTGAT
>JBFGYW010000257.1:0-3022 GCA_041587235.1 Vibrio sp. | reverse complement strand
GCTTTGATCGTTACCATCTTTTCCGCCACCAAGGGTTGGCCAATTGCATGGTCGAGTTTATCGAACAACAAATGCTCGCTCATCCCGCCGTCAATGATTTAGCCTCACCGGTCAAACCACAGACCCGTGATCTCAAAACAGAAATCCGGCAGTTCAGAGGGCAACTCTCTCGTTCTCGTTACCAATTTGAGCCACAACACACTCAGTCAAATCAAGTCGCCGTAACGCCGCTTGTCGGGCTGGGCAAACGCCGCAACGAACTCAATATCCGCATTATTCAGTTGATTGCCTCGGCGAAAGAAGAAGTCTTTATCTGTACCCCGTATTTTAATTTTCCTCGGGCGGTATCCCGTGCGATTCGACGCGCATTAAAACGAGGGGTTAAGGTCTCTATCGTGGTCGGTGATAAGACGGCGAATGATTTTTATATTTCACCGCAAGAAGAGTTTAAAACCATTGGCGGGCTTCCGTATCTTTACGAACTCAATTTACGCAAATTTGCCAAAGCCAACGAAGCGCAAATTGCCGCTCGGCGACTGTCCTTACACCTGTGGAAGCACGACCACAATAGTTTCCATTTGAAAGGGATGTGGGTCGACAAGCAATACATGCTCATCACAGGGAATAACTTCAACCCAAGGGCATGGAGTTTGGATCTTGAAAATGGGTTATTGATCAACGACCCCACACAGTCATTAACCTCACAGTTCGAAGGTGAAGTGAGCAATATATTGCATCACACGAAACTCATCTGTACTTACAAACAGTTTGAGAAAATTGACAACTACCCAGTACCGGCTCAACGCTTGATCCGCAAGATCTTAAGAGTCAAAGCGGATCGTGTGTTAAAGCGTATTTTATAAATGGATTACTAAGCTGATCTCCGTCTAAAAAATAAAACATTCATCAAAACTTAGTCATTCGACGGCATCAGCTTTACTTTAGCCAACGGGCGCGAAATTGTCGGCCTTTCATTTTTCGATTTTCAAACTGACGCAAGGCCTGCTTGACCACGTCGTGATTGACCGCGACATAAGCACGCATGGCTTGAACAGTGATCTTGCCGATCTGATCGCCCTGCAACCCTCCTTCGGCGGTTAACACGCCAAGGATATCACCAGGACGAACTTTCTGTTTTTTGCCACCATCAATTTGTACGGTATGCATAGGTGCAAAGTATGGACGCTGATTCAGTACCTCATCTCCCGGTAATGACGAGTCCTTGATCGCATGGCCAAGCGCATCTTCAATCGCAGACAGACGATAGCGCTCTTTACTGCGATAAAAGTTAAACGCAACCCCCTGACTGCCAGCACGCCCCGTGCGACCAATGCGGTGTACGTGAACTTCAGGATCACGAGACAACTCATAATTAAACACCGCATCAAGGTTGTCCACATCCAAACCACGTGCTGCAACATCGGTGGCCACGAGTAAAGAAACACTTTTATTGGCGAAACGGATCAGTGCTTGATCGCGGTCTTTCTGCTCCATATCACCATGCAGTTCTGCCACGCTAAAACCGTAAGAGTTAAGCAGATCAGTCACAGACTGAACTTCGCGCTTAGTATTACAAAACACCACCGCGGATTGAGGTTGATGCGCCATCAACAGTTTTCGCAATGCTCGTTCCCGCTCTTCATTATCGTCAATCTGGTAAAAGTGTTGAGTGATGGTTGTCTGATCGTGGTTTGATTCCACTTTCACTATTTCAGGCTCCATCATCAGTCCACTCGCCATAGCTTCAATTTCACTCGGGAAAGTGGCACTAAATAGCAAAGTCTGTCTTTGTTTTGGTGCGTACTCGATGATGGTGTCTAAAGACTCTTGAAAGCCCATGTCTAACATGCGATCCGCTTCATCTAAAATCAGGGTATTGAGCTCAGATAAGTCGATACGCCCTTTGAGTAAGTGATCTAGGATACGACCTGGTGTACCCACTAAGATATGTGCTCCATGCTCTAGTGAGCCAATTTGCGGCCCCATTGGTGTGCCACCGCATAGGGTCAACACCTTAATATTGTGTACTGCCCTTGCTAAAGTTCGAATTTCACCGGCTACCTGATCCGCCAGTTCACGGGTTGGACACAAGACTAAACTTTGCACTCGAAAGCGTTTTACGTTTAAGTTAGACAACAAGCCTAATGAGAAAGCGGCCGTTTTACCCGAACCGGTTTTTCCCTGACCAATGATATCTTTACCTTGTAAAATCTTAGGCAGACTCAAAGCTTGTATTGGCGTCATCGTGTGGTAACCCATACTCTCTAGGTTACTCAACAACGGTTGGCTAAGCGGGAGAGAAGTAAATGATAATTGGCTCAAAGGAAAACTCCTAATAGGTGAACAATGTGCTTTATATACCAATCTCTATCAAATGGGCTGGTCCCAGAATATCATTCGATCAGTATTCTAAATTGATTATACCAATCTGATTAAGTATGCGGTCAATAATAGCGAATGAAGTTTTCAATTGATTGACGGTGATTGGTCACGACAGTAGATATGAAAAAACCCCAGTCAATCGACTGGGGTTTGAAGGCTTTGGCTTTACGCCATTCATCTCAACGAATTAAAATGAAAAATAAGAACCTAGCGATGTCCTACTCTCACATGGGGAAACCCCACACTACCATCGGCGCAATTTTGTTTCACTTCTGAGTTCGGCATGGAATCAGGTGGGTCCAAAATGCTATGGTCGCTAAGTAAAATATGGTGCTGATACCCAGAATCGAACTGGGGACCTCATCCTTACCAAGGATGCGCTCTACCGACTGAGCCATATCAGCAAAATCTATTTTTTACTAAAAAAGCCCAACCAGAAAAGCGGGGCCTTAAAACACTAAAACTGAGTCTTACACATTATGCTCGTTTTAGCTTATGTTTGTTTTCAACTGATTAAAATCTGAAAACTAAATAGCAGCCTGGCGATGTCCTACTCTCACATGGGGAAGCCCCACACTACCATCGGCGCAATTTTGTTTCACTTCTGAGTTCGGCATGGAGTCAGGTGGGTCCAAAATGC
>JBFGYW010000256.1:0-3053 GCA_041587235.1 Vibrio sp. | reverse complement strand
CGCTGCGCGAAGACATTGGCTGTGTCGGCGCCAAACTTTACTACCCGAACGACACCATTCAACACGCCGGTGTGGTAATGGGGATTGGCGGCGTGGCTGGGCATTCTCATAAGCATTTTCAGCGCAGTGCTCACGGTTACTTTAGTCGTTTGCAAATCGTACAGAATTATTCCGCGGTAACGGCAGCGTGCCTGGTGATCCGCAAATCGGTTTTTGACCAAGTACAAGGCTTAAATGAAGAGCACCTGTCGGTCGCCTTTAACGATGTGGATTTTTGCTTAAAAGTGAAACAAGCGGGTTATCGCAATGTGTGGACGCCCTACGCTGAGTTGTATCACCATGAATCCATCTCTCGCGGCGCGGAAGATAACCCGGAAAAAGTCGCCCGTTTTAATACGGAGATGGAATATATGATGCGCACTTGGGCCACCCATCAACAGCCCGACCCTTTCTATAGCCCAAATTTGTCACTGACCAGTGAGGACTTTTCGATCATTCAGTGAGATTCAGGAACAAGTTCGCTGCGCTCCAAGTAGCTAGAACAAGTAGCAAGATCACTTCGTTCCAAGTGGAAAGAAAAAGACTTAAAACCCAAACAGATCGGTTTTGACCTTTCTTGTCACTTTAGCGAAGCGTCCTTGAAGTGCAGCGATCTTGTAGCGAAGCGATCTATATAAAATCATACCAACCAAGGAAGGCACCATGAAACGATTAATCCTCCATGTCGGGCTACACAAAACCGCCACCTCTTCGATTCAACAAACGCTGGCAGGCAATGCCAAAGCCCTTTCTCAACAACATTGGTTTTACCCGATTTTTTATCGCCACGATCAGGCCATCATCAATCACTCGATCCCTTTTTATTCACTCTACTGCTCACAACCTGAGCATTATCACATCAACATCAAAAATGGCGATAGTCGCATTATTGATGACACCAACCGAGATTATCAGCAACAAATCGAACATATACTCAATATGGAGACCAACATTATTCTCTCAGGCGAAGACATTTCGATGCTGCCACAAACGGCACTGCAAGCATTGAAAGAAAACATTGTCAGTAAAGGGTTTGATTTAACGGTATTGTGTTCGGTCCGCAAACCCTATCGATTTACGTGCTCGGAACTGCAAGAGCGGATTAAGTCGGCCAATGGTCGATTAGATAACCTGACGGTGCAGTGCAAAAGCGACATCATTGAAACACTGCAAAGCGTATTTACCGATAACATGGTGTTTTGCAATTTTGAACAAGACGCGCAAACTGAGCCTGGTGCAGTAATGTCGATGCTGTTGCGCATGGGCTTAGACACCACAGACTTTACGCTCCACCATAGCAATCAAGGGTTTGGTAATCTCTCAACGCGCTTTTTGGCTCACCTCAATCAAACTCACCCGTCGATCATTGGCGATCAACTGAACCAGCAAGGTCGGGGATTTTTTAGTCACAGTGTCGATGAGGATACATTTTTATTAACCGAGCAAGAGCTTGACCAAGTGCAATACACGCTCAATGAAGAAAATCAGCGTCTTCATCATTTACTGGGGTCAGAGTATTGCGACAAGGATTACGCCACGATTGACGCCGTTAAACTGGATCTGCCGATGGCCAAAAAACTCATCGAACACTACACCAATGCCAATACGCTGATAGCTGGGGTGGAGTTTATTTTACAGCACGCTTCAATCAGTGCCGTGGCCTTGGTTCATACGCTGGGGTTGTCTCAAGAGACCTGTTATCGATTAGCCTTAACCTATCAAACAAGCCATATTCGCCATGCGTTTGCCTTTATCGCGATGGCCAAACAAGCCGCGCCCACAGACCGGTTAATTGCCCAGCACTACGATAGGCTAAAGACTCGATTTCTTGCAACCATTAAGCTAGGCATTGGTATTGTGACTTATAACCGCTTGTCCGATCTTAAAAAAACCGTCAACTCCGTGATAAAGCATACCGGAATTCACGCCGCAGACGCTCACCCGGTATTGCGCTCTGTGTGTTTATTTGTCGCCGACGATGGCAGCAGTGATAACACATCACAATGGTGCCGCTCTCAGGGCATTGCCTGCTCTCAGGGCGTCAACCGCGGCGTGGTGCGCAATAAAAACCGCGCGCTTTATTACCTTCATCACCAGCAGCAGTGTGATGTTACGATTTTGCTTGAGGATGATTGCCGCCCTATCGATGATACCTGGTTTCACGACTGGGTCGTGGCGAGCTTTTTATGGGGGCATATCAATTTTGCGCACCAGCGTATCATCAAAAAAGAAGGCGCCGTGTTTACTGGTAACGGCCAGGCTTACGACCCATTTGCTTGTCGATTAGTCACTGGCCAATGCACCGGTTGTTACTGCGATGTACTTGAGGCGGTAGGTTATCTCGACCCGCGCTTTGAAGGGTATGGCGCTGGACACGTTGAATGGACGGAGCGCTTTGTTAAGCATGGACATACCATTATTGAAGGCTACTGTGATGATCAACATGGCGTCGCAAAAAAAATCACCTTATTTCCGGCCATTGATCACGGTCTGCTATCGCAAGACGCCCCGACGTTTAAGAATGAAACGCAGTTGAAGCGCAATCAGGCCTTAAAGCAACGTATAAACCATCAAACACGGTGCCCTTGGCCTTGGAAAGATGAAGCGGAAAAAGTCGAGTTTTTGGCTGATATTTCAGAGCAGTGTGACGATCAGTTAAGCGCCGTGTAGGGCGGAGTGGGACAGTGAAACACAATAAAGGGCAGTAGCAAGATCACTTCGTTTCAAGATCGCTGCGCTTCAAGTGGCAAGGAAAACCAGAGTATAAAACAGTCAAACACAGTATGAGACAGTAAAACACAGTGAAATACAGTAACAAGATCACTTCGTTTCAAGATCGCTTCGCTTCAAGTGGCAAGGAAAACCAGAGTATAAAACAGTCAAACACAGTATGAGACAGTGAGACACAGTGAAATACAGTAAAGAACAGTGAAAAGTACCCACTGACCGTGCGGCAACTGCGTTCCCTCGTTCCCATGCTCCCGCGTGGGAATGCAGACCACCGAGTACAAGTG
>JBFGYW010000255.1:0-3073 GCA_041587235.1 Vibrio sp. | reverse complement strand
GCTATCTCAATTTTCAGTTAAAAAGCGCCAGTGATGAAATTGTCAGGTTAAAACAACAACTGCAAGAAGTTCAAAAAGATGCCTTATTTGATGCGCTATCAGGCCTTTATAATCGTCGCGCCTTTGACACAGATATTGCCACGCTTGTCGCTAACCAAGAGCGTTTTTGCCTGATTTTAGTCGACATCGATCACTTTAAAAAAATCAATGATACATTTGGCCACCTTTTTGGCGATTTAGTGATAAAAACCGTCGCCAAAAGACTCAGTAGTGCTTTGCGTGATGGGATTTGCGCCTACCGTTATGGTGGTGAAGAGTTTGCGCTGATCGTGCCAAACAAACCGCTACGGATCGCACGCCAGTTTGCCGAAGCGCTACGCACTGGCATTGATAAAATTAAGGCCAAAGACCGAAAAAGCGGTCAGTACCTCGAAAATATCACCGCCTCTTTTGGCGTGGCCGAATACCAGGCAACAACATCGGTTAAATCGGTGATTGAAAACGCAGATAAGAGGCTTTACGAAGCCAAGCATCTCGGTCGCAACCGCGTTATGCCGCTTTAATACTGCATCATACAAAATACGCCACAAAAAAATATCAGGTCACGAACGTTCGAGATGGAGTTAACCGTCTCTCCAAGCTGCGAGGGTTAAGTCCAGTAGTGAAATGAAGTGGCGAAATGCGCTGTTATACCAATCTGATTAAGTATGTGGTCAATGATAGCACAGGAGAAAAGCTTGAGAACAAGGCAACCTATTTGCTTATAAATACAAGACAGTGAGTCGTTGTTCTACAATTGATTTTCTTAACGACCTTATCGAGTTTTTAACCAGCTAGGGTGACAAGCTATTTAGTTAGATTGTTCTTATCACACTGCGCTTCTTTGCCTCATTGCTCGGCCAGCGTCAGTGTATGCGGCTGTTGTTGCTGTTTTTCTTGGTCATGTAAGAGGGATTTACGCTTAAACATCGCTAAATCGGCCTCATTCATCAACTGATCTATATCGCTCACCTCAGGATGGTAAACGGCACTGCCCGCACTGACACTTAAGGGAATCGAGATCTCTTTGACGAAAAGAGGATTTTGCAAAATGTAGCGTTCAATCCGTTGTTGTAACACCGCCATATCATCGAGATTATTGATTCGGCTAACGAGAATTAAAAATTCATCTCCGCCAAAACGAGCTGCAATATCACTATCACGAATACTGTCTTGTAAGCATTGGGCACAATGAATTAACGCTTTATCGCCGACATCATGGCCATAGGTATCATTGATCGCTTTAAATTTGTTTAAATCAATATTGATGATCCCAAACCGGCTGCGATTGTTTTGTCGCTTTGCCGTATTAAAACGCTGTTCTAATTGCGCGATAAAGTGGCGTCGATTAGCTAACCCTGTCAATTCATCTTGTAAAGCCCGCACATTGGCCACATGATACAAACGAAAAATCAACATTAAAGCCGCCAGTAAAAGAAGTAAAAATGGGTAGCCTAATAATCGTATTGAATGATAGTAAAACCACTCAGATTGAGGGACAAAATAATGTTCCTCAGTGTCAATGGCCACAGACCATTCACCATGAGGAAAACGGATACTGTCTACTTTACTTGCATGCTCAAACACCTTGCTATCACCCCATATCACCGCGCCTGAACGCCCCTCACTGTTATAACCTTTAATTGCGACAGGGTAATGCTGAGCCAAAGATTCGATCCCCGAACGTTGAATCAACTCATCAAAATTAATCACGGCACTTGCCATGCCCCAATAGGTCTTTGCCGTGTCGTTGTAAATCGGAATGCGAACGATCACTCCTCGACCTCCGACTAAGAGATCAAATGGCCCAGCAAGATAGGTCTTCTTGAGCGTTTTTGCTTTTTCAATCGATTGCCACAAATGTGGAATATGACGAAAGTTGGTGCCGATCACTGCTTCTTTATTGGGATAGGTGAAGTTGATGACATCATCCTTGGCAATGGAAACAAGAAAAATACCATCGCTCTTTTCAACTAAAGTTTTGGTAAACGCGTTGAGATCCGCTTCCGAAATTTCCGGACGTGAAGAAATCAAAGTGGCCAGGCTGCTAGATAAATAAATATCGCGCAACACGGAAGCTTCAATGGTCGATTGAATTACCGACAACTGCTCGTACACCGCCTGTCGCCATTGCTGATCAAGGTACTTTTGTTGTTTGTAGTTAAACGTTTCAATTGCTGCCACGAAAAAAACCAGCACAGTCACTGAAAAAAACAAAAAGGCTTTATGATGGTTTACTTTCAGCACACAACAATCCCTCTACCTGTGTAATCGATGCTGACACTCACTTACCAAGTTACCAAGTTACCAAGTTACCAAGTCTGAGTATCTATATCCATTATAACACATAGCAAGGAGATGACACGTCTTGAACGATAAATAAGCAAAAACCACTTTATGACTACTTTTTCGGCAAACAAGCGGAATTTAACGATTTTTTTTTAAAACACTCTCGCCAAACCCCGGTTTTGTGTGTATTATCCTGACTCACAAACAAGAGAGCGATTATCTCTTTGTTATTGCCGAGATGGTGAAATTGGTAGACACGCTAGCATGAGGTGCTAGTGCCTTTGGTGTGAGGGTTCGAGTCCCTCTCTCGGCACCATTTCTTGATTTAAAGACATTTGCGATGGCATCCTACTGGTCTCGTTCACAATCCCACGAAGATTCTTTACTTATCAAACAAATAGCTACTCATGCGCTATTGTTTCTTTATGCTAATCCTGCGAACAAAAGTCTCAATCACAACGATAAAAATGCGTTACTGCTGCGTTGGATAAAAACCCGCTCTAAACAACTCAAATACAAAAGCATCAAAAAGCCGCTTAAGGTCTTGCTGCAACAAGGCAAACAAAATGGCGATCTAGAACACCTACTGGATTTTTGTTTATCGCAAAGCATCACCGCTCCTAAACCGCCTCACCTTGATAGCTTTTTATTGTTACTCAGAGACATTGAGAAAAAACTCGGAACCACTGTCCTCCATACTTCACCACAAGAGGTGGATCTCAAGCACGATGAAAATGGCTGTTTG
>JBFGYW010000254.1:0-3086 GCA_041587235.1 Vibrio sp. | reverse complement strand
ATTGATTTTTGGGCACCTTGGTGTAACCCGTGCGTCGGTTTTGCCCCTGTGTTTAGTGATGTGGCGAGTGAACGTGCCGGCCAGGTACGATGTGTCAAAGTCGATACCGAGACCCAGCAAGCGATTGCCGCCCAATATCGCATTCGCAGTATCCCGACAGTCATGGTTTTTAAAGCAGGAAAGATGGTCGACCAAATCAATGGTGCTCTGCCTAAGTCGCAATTTGACCAATGGTTAAATCAAGCGTTAAACAAGTAACGGTTGTCGCCAGTAACGTTTCAAGGCCAGTACCCATTTTAAAGCCACTGGCACGCCGGTACTGGCACACTGCCCTCTAGCCAATCACAACAACATCGTCACAACATGACCACAATCCGCTTTTTTAATGATCATGGTGTGAGTAAGTCAATTCGTTACCGCGTCACTAAAATGACCAACAGAGACAAAAACGTTCAAGAAACGGGCGACACCATGGGTCATTTGAATGACTGAACGGGGTGAATGGGCAGTTTATGGCGTCGAACGCAGTCGAGGGCAATCGGCACACAAAGGGTGATCGCCACACTGGTAAACCAAACAGCAACTGGTGCGGGTGTAGTTGGCTTGCTCATCGATGACCGACAGTTGCGACAAAACCTGAGTGGGTAAATCACAAGCCGCTAGCCACTGCGTTAACCAATGGCGCAACGGTTGTTGGGCGCGATGAGGCTGTACAGACCAAAGCTGTACACTGTATTGAACTAAGGTGTCCGCGAGCAGGTAGCGACAAAAGCCAGGACGGATCCTCAGATGTTGATTGAGCGCTTGTTGATAACGCACTGATAATTTTGCCAATTGCTGACCGGTTTGCGCTATCGCCTGTGACACAGTGTCAGCGTCCACAACATCAATATCGCTAAAACCGGCAATGTAATCGCGCTGTACCCGCTGCCCAAAGCGCTCAAAGTTTAGGCCTTTTCCACAACCGTGAACACTGAGCAAAGCCAAATAAACGGGTTGCCAACACAAAAGCCCCCACGTGCGCGTCAGCCAATACGCCGAGCCCGCCTCAGGCTGTGAATCTTTGACCCGCTGATACAACAACGCGGCGGTTTCTCCATCCTCAGTATTGAGCCAATCGCCATCGAGTTCCTCGTTCGATGTGTCACGATCGAGTCGCTTGAGGTAAGGCGTGACGCTGTCACACAAAGCATCCAAGTTTGCCAAGTGATCTTGATTGACCGTCATAGCACTAACCTTGGTATTGCGCTTGCTGCTGAGCAGACGTTAAAAACTTAATCCATTGCTCTGCTTGTTTCGACGCTTTGATATCCAGCGCTTGCTTGGCCTGCAACAGCGCTTTATCGAGATCGTTGAGTTTGTAATAGATCCCGGCTTTGAGCATCGCCTTATCAAAGGCCTTATCTTGACTCGTCACTTTGTCTAACGCGGCCAAAGCACGCGTAAATTGCTGCTGCTGATTGAGTATGCTCGCCAGGTTCCAATAATAACGACCATCTTGCTGAGCGGCTAACGCCCAATAATCACTGGCCTTGTCCCACTCTTTTGCTTGTTGCCAATAGGACGCTTGCTGTTTGAGTAAGGTCAACTCGGTTTGCGAACCTGAGACTTTAGCCAGAGTCAGTGCCGCTTTTTCGTAGATCCCTTGCGTGGCGTATAAATAAGCGAGGTTTTTGTATTCATTATCGCTAAAAGCAATGCCTTGCAGTTGCGCTAACGACAACACGTCTAGGGCTTGCTTATTGTTGTCGATTTGCATTAAGGCGTACACGCGCTGCATCCACCAAGATTTGTTATTGGGTTGCAGTGCCGTCAATCGCTTCGCTGTGGCCGCCATCGCAGACCAGCGTTTCAGTTGATACTCGGCGGCCAATTGTAAGGTCAGCACCGACACCGTAGCTTTACGGCTATAGCGATGACGCTGGGTTAACGCGCTTAAGGTCGAACGATATTGTTGATCTTGATAATACGCCTGAGCCAAGTAATACCACACTTGAGCGCCGTCTTGTCCTTTGGGGATAGCTTGAGTCAGCGGTTTCAAATAGCCAATCGCGGCCTTGGTTTGTTCTTCACTCAATAGCATGGACGCCAAATTCCACTTCATCAACCAATCGTCGTCCCCTTCAAACACCTTGGTATTGATGGCTTTGGTTAAACTGTCAATGGCTGAGCGACTTTGGCCAATCGACCAGTAATAGATACTCAAGCGCCGTCCAATGGTAGCAACATCCTCTGGGCGTTTCACACTCAGTGAGTTAAGTAACTCAATCGCCTTACGGTATTGATCCTTGTCGGCCAGTGCTTGAGCATTGTTGATTTGAGTGATGATATTGGGGCTGACTTGCACCGACTTTGCCATCGCCGCCGGCATCAATAACACACTCAGCAGCACCAGAAATAAACCTCGCAGTGTGTTCAACATTACTTCTCCAACTTAAACTCTATTTTGGTCTGCAAACCGTGTTGTACCACGGTTTTACCGGCGATTGTTTTCGGTTGGTATTTCCAACGACTCAAGGCACGGCGGGCTTCACGCTCAAACACACGGGGCGGTTGTGCTTCTAAAACTTCGATATTTTCTGGGCGGCCATCGGTATCAATGTCGTACTTGAGCAACACATACCCTTCAATACCACGACGTAGCGCTCGGGTCGGGTATTTGGGGTTAACCCGTCGCGTCGGCATCACATCGTTGTTGCCTTGGCCAACTTGAGCCGGGGCACTTGGCTTGACAGGCTCTGCCGGCGCGGCCATTTGCAATGGTTGCATTGGGCTTATCGCCAAGCCATCGACCGATACATCAAGGCTGATTTCAGGTGTCGATACACTTGGCGCGGCAGGGGATGGCGTCGGTGTCACATTGGCAATCGACATAGTCGGCGCTTGTTGTGGCTCCGGTGGCGGCTCAGGCATGTTACGTTGACGACGCGTGATTGCTTCATCTTCTGGTTCTTCCATCAAATTTAACGCCAGCGGCGTCGTCAAAAGCGGTTTGTCTAATTGAGGTTGGGTTACCATCCAAGCCATGATCTGAAAAAGTGACAAGGTCACTAAAATCGATAATGGCACGATCACCAGCCAGCGTT
>JBFGYW010000253.1:0-3120 GCA_041587235.1 Vibrio sp. | reverse complement strand
GGCACATCATCGATACCTTAGCTGTTGTTGCAACCTTGTTTGGTTTGGCGACCTCACTGGGTCTTGGCGCACAACAAGCGGCCAGTGGTATTCATCACGTTTTTGGCTTCGATAGCTCGATTGGTTTACAAATCGGCATCATTGTTTTTGTTACCTTGCTCGCGGTTATTTCGGTGATGCGTGGAATCGATGGCGGTGTGAAAGTCATCAGTAACCTCAATATGTTGATTGCCTTTGTTCTGTTGGTTGCCGTTGCCATTATCGGTGGTACTGTGGGCTTAGGGGCGATTCCCGATACACTGGGCGCTTATGTAGAAAACTTTATTCCGTTGAGCAACCCGCATAACCGACCTGATGAAGCTTGGTTCCAAGGTTGGACGGTATTTTACTGGTCTTGGTGGATTTCTTGGTCACCATTTGTCGGCATGTTTATCGCTCGCGTGTCGCGCGGACGTACTATACGTCAGTTTATGACGGCAGTGCTGTTGGTCCCGACCGCAGTCACCGTGATCTGGATGTCAGTATTCGGTGGTTTGGCCATCGATCAAGTCCTCAACCAAGTGGGTGAACTTGGCAACAAGGGGCTTACCGATGTCTCTTTGGCGATGTTCCAAATGTTTGATCAATTGCCATTGAGTAATGTCTTATCGATTGTCGGTGTTGTCTTGGTGCTGGTGTTTTTTGTCACGTCATCAGACTCTGGCTCTTTGGTGATCGACAGCATTACGGCGGGCGGCAAGATGGATGCCCCGGTTCCGCAGCGCGTGTTCTGGGCAACTGTTGAAGGCGCTATTGCTATTGCATTGCTTTGGATTGGTGGCACGGAAGCGATTCAAGCCCTGCAAGCTGGTGCGATTTCGACAGCCTTACCGTTTACCTTTGTGCTCTTGCTGATGTGTGTCAGTTTGTTGATGGGACTTAGAACGGAAAAGCGTCATCAGTACTAATTGATGTCGCAGCGCACGGCACAAGGGATAGTAATTAACGCGAGCTTATGGCTCGCGTTTTTTATTGCGTGTTGGTCAGGGTTAGGCAGGGCCCAATCTCTTTGGCCGTAGGGGGAACAGATATTATGGCGCTTATTGATAAAATAAAGTGCTTTTTATTACCGCCCTTGTTAGATTAATGGCGATTGGATTGGCTAGAGTAAATGGAAAGATGAACCTGAGTTTAAAACACAAATTAATTGCCCTAAGTATTGCTGCGTGTGTGGTCATGGCCACAGTGCTGACGACCATTGCGGCTTCTCAACTGGATAAACAAACCAATAAAGCCTTAACGGACCGGGCGCAAGGCATCACCTTGGTCGCACAAGACAGCATTACCAACTGGATAGACGGTAAGAAAAAAGTCGCCAAAGCGTTTGAGCCCTTTGCCAGTCGCGAGGACAGGCACGACCTTTTGGTGTTAACCCGTGAAGCGGGCGGCTTTGATGAGATTTACTTTGGCGATGTCAATGGGGGGATGCATCGCTCTTACCCAGAGCGCACTAAACCTGGCTATGACCCGAGAGTACGCGGGTGGTACAAAGCCGCGGTTGCCGCCAAGCAGCAAATGATCACCTCTGCGTATGTTGGCGCGTCAACCGGCGCGTTGATGGTGACCATTGCCGAGCCAGTATATCGCAACAATCAATTACTCGGTGTGATTGGGGCGGATGTTTTGATTAAACAATTGGTTAATAGCATTACGTCGATAGAAGCCGGTACCCACAGTCAAACCATGCTGATCGACACGACCAATGGTCAGTTTCTCGCCCATTCGAATACGGAGTTTAACCTAAAACCGATTGCCGATTATGCCGCAGATTTGAGCGTCAAAAAGGTGTTGTCACTGAGCGATCAAGTGGGCCTAACGCATCTGAACATCAATGGCGCTGAAAAGTTAGTCAAATTTACCCGTATCGCCAATACGCCTTGGGTGTTTGCTATTGAGTTAGACGCTGACACCGAACATCAGCACTTTAATACTTTGCTGCTTAATCTATTGATTACGGCTTTGGTGATTACACTGGTGATTATGGTGTTGATTTCAGTGTTGATCAATTGGCTGTTTAACGACCTTACTCGAGTGTCGAGCGCTTTAGAGGCGATCGCTTCTGGCGAAGGGGATTTGACTCAGCGTTTAACGCCACACAGCAATGATGAAGTCGGCCAATTGGCGCATAACTTCAACCGCTTTGTCGATAACATGCACCAAATGGTCACTCGTCTTAACGGGGTGGCGAGCGCGTTATCAGGGCAAGCTCACGACACCGCCGAGCACGCCAAAGTGCGCAGCGAACGCATTCACCAACAGCAAGACGAAATCAATATGGTGGCAACTGCGGTCAATGAAATGGCGGCGGCGACCCAAGAAATTGCCGGTAACGCCGAGCAAACCGCGGTCAACTCGGAACAGGCGGTCAATGCCAGCCAAAGCGGGGCGCAGCAAGTGTCGCAAACGCAAAGCTCGATTCAAAACCTCGCGCAGGAAGTGCAGCAAGCGACGGAGGTGATTGGTGAGCTGGAGACCCATGGCCATGCGATTAGTACCATTTTGTCGACCATTCAAGGCATTGCTGAACAAACTAACTTGCTGGCGTTAAACGCGGCGATAGAAGCGGCTAGGGCTGGTGAGCAAGGCCGCGGCTTTGCGGTGGTGGCAGATGAAGTGCGCGTATTGAGTCAGCGTACTCATGCCTCGACCAAAGAAATTCAGCAGATGATTGAAATGCTGCAAACCACTACGGGCCGAGCGGTGGGGATCATGAGCGACGGTCAAATGCTGGCGACCACCAGTGTCGATGACGCTAACAGCGCCGCGGCCCACTTAGAGGATATTCACCAATCAGTGGCGACCATCAGTGATATGGCGACGCAAATTGCGTCGGCGGCAGAAGAACAAGCCTCGGTCACCTCTGAGATCACACGTAATACCCAAGGGATCCGCGATGTGTCGACAGAGCTTGCCAGTGAAGCACAAGAGGCTGCGCAACAAGCCGCCGAGTTGTCGTCTTTATCTCAGCGTTTAGAAAGTGAAATTAGGCGTTTTAAAATTTAAAGCGCGCAGATACGTAAATTAATGCTTTATTTTTAAATTCAATTAAACGCAAAACCGAGCCACTGAGCTCGGTTTTTT
>JBFGYW010000252.1:0-3149 GCA_041587235.1 Vibrio sp. | reverse complement strand
TACCGGTATATATCGAATGAACAAGCAGCCAATCGCAACTCAACAGATTGTATCTCTACTTGATTATATCGAAAAACACCTAGAACACCCCTTACAAGTAGAGACACTTGCTAAATTAAGCTGTTGGTCGCGTTGGCAATTACAACGAGTATTCTCGCACTATACCGACAAGGGGTTAGCGCAATACGTAAGACAACGAAAACTAAGCCACGCCGCCACCCAATTGGTGACCGGCAAGCAGCGTATCATTGACATCGCCTTTGATACTGGCTTTAACTCAGAAAATGCCTTTAGCCGTGCCTTTAAGCAACATTTTTCTCTTTCGCCCCGCGCTTATCGTCAACGAGGTAAGTTGGTTAACTTAACGTACCCTTTATTACCGAGAGACAAAGTATTGCCTGCGCCTGAGCTAGCGCAATTTGATGATACCTTTCTAGAACTCACTGTGACGACTCGAGATGCCTTTCACTTACAAGGTATCCATACCCCGATTTATGGTCTCCTCGCACAAAAGCCAGACTTTGATGTGCAAGTTCCCAAGTTGTGGCAATCTTGGCGTGCAAGGCATGGAAACACATCTTTGCCATCACATTGTATGGGCGTCATTGACGTGACCCATCATTGTGATAACGGCCTGCTTACCTATTGGGCGGGTTTACCTGAAGACGATGCTCGCCCTACCCCCGACTCTCCTGATCAGCGACTCTTTATTCCGGAGCAAACCTATGTTGTTGCCACCCACAAAGGAGAGTTAAGCCAGTTGCCAAATTTAGTATTTTGGTTACTCACTCATTGGCTGCCACAATCTGGCTTTCAGGGAGTGGATGGCTATGAACTCGAGGTTTATCCAATAGCACCCCCCGCGGTAAGCCCTCATTATGTAGAATATTGGTTGCCCATTTCCTGTTAATCCAAAATGCAACTAAATGAATATATTGCGCAAATTAACGTACCAAAATAGATAATTTTAATTCTCTTAGTGCACCAAAATGTTAACTTTTCGTTTTTTATTATAACTAGAATGCGAGTGAGAAGGATTATCAATATCAATGAGGATGTCATGAATTATCCGTTTTGCTTCAATAAATCTATAATTGCTTGCTCTGTTGCAGCCATTTTATTTAGCCCTATTTCTCTTGCGGCAACAGACACCACAGACACAGATACCGTCACTGTGTTTGGGAAAACCTATCGCAACACAGCAACGAAAACATCGTTGACACCTGAAGAAACCCCTCAGGCTGTTACCACGATTTCAAGCAATGAAATAGAGTCTCGAAGCGCCACCTCGCTCAATCAAATTTTGCGTTACGCGCCAGGCGTCACCACCGAAAATAAAGGGGGTGCTGTCACTATGTACGACAACTACACCATCCGAGGCTTTTCTTCTTATCAAAGTTATTACGACGGTTTGGTTTTACAATACCTAACCGGTTGGAACTTACAGCCACAAATAGATCCCTTTGCCCTTGAACAAGTCGAGGTTTTTAAAGGACCGACCTCAGTATTGTATGGTTCTATGCCGCCAGGTGGTATGGTGAATATGATTGCAAAATCACCACAAGAGTTGGCTCATACTGAGTTCGATTTCTCTGTTGGCAATCGCAACTTACGCAAAGTCGCTATCGATACGACCGGCCCTATTGGCGATAGTAATTTGCGCTATCGTTTAATTGCGTCAGCAAAGAAAAGAGACAGTCAAGTCGACTACGCCGAAGAAGAAAGATACTTTGTAGCCCCTTCATTGGATTGGCAACTGTCGGATAATACCTTGATTAACTTCAATGCCTATTATCAAACGGATCCAGCCATGGGTATTAACTCGTCCCTCCCCACATTGGATGGCACCTCAAGCTCAACGTCAGTTGGGGATGTGAACTGGAGTCAATTTCAACGAGATTTTGTGTTACTTGGCTACAAAATCAATCACGACTTCAATGACCAATGGTCGTTTTTACAAAACGTGCGCTATATGGATGCGTCGTTAAAACAAAAAAACACTTATCACTCTTGTTACACTTATGATGGTACTTATTATTGTGGCTATGATGAGGCAACAGGCACTTTAGTTCGCAACATATATAGCACCGAAGAGTCATCTCACGGCCTGGTTGTCGATAACCAATTCACCGGTTTTGCCATGACAGGCTCCGTAGAACACAATTTATTGCTCGGCGTCGATTATCAAAAGCTTTCTGGGAAATCAAACTACAAAGAATACTCGACCAGCGACACAGATTTTTATGCATTTAACGTTCAGTCACCGAACAATGATTTACTCGATACCAGTACGTTAAGTGCTTATTACGACAATACCTATGACATTTCGCTCAAACAGTTAGGCGTGTATTTCCAAGATCAAATTCGTTGGCAGCAATGGGTACTTTTAACCGGTCTGCGCTGGGATCATTACAAAGCATCTTCGGTTGATGATGCTAGCAACTCCAGCACTGATCAACACAATGTCTCTTATCGCGTTGGGGCTTTGTATGAATTAAACAATGGTGTCTCACCCTACTTAAGTTATGCCACCAGCTTTGAGCCGACAACGGGAACAGATGCCGATACCGGTGAGGCCTATAAACCAGAAACGTCAAGCCAATGGGAAACAGGCTTCAAATACCAATCACCGCAGGGTGTGGTTGATGCGTCTGTTGCGGTTTACCAAATTGTAAAAAAAGATGCATTAATCACCAACTATGAAGATTATGTCGACCCCGAGCTTCAAGTCGGTGAAATCACCTCTCAAGGGGTAGAAGTACAGCTTGGCTGGCAACCAAACCGAGATTGGAGTCTTAAAACGAGCTACACATACAGTGATGTAGAAATAACCCAAGATAGCGCCTACGACTTAGAAGGCACAACGCCGATATACAGTCCTGAGCACAGCGCTAAGCTTTGGAGTAGTTATCGCGGCTTTAAAGGGTTAAATATTGATACAGGCGTACGCTACGTAGGAAGTATGCAAAAAGATGCGACCAATACTCAAGGCAAGGTACCAAGCTATACCTTAGTGGACTTGTCCCTGGGTTACCATTTACAAGCGTTAAGTCCAGAGCTCAAAGGCATCTCAACCCGCATCAGTGCCAACAACGTGTTTAATAAAGAATATTATACTTGTTATGACGAGACGAACTGCTGGTACGGCG
>JBFGYW010000251.1:0-3189 GCA_041587235.1 Vibrio sp. | reverse complement strand
CGTATACCCGGGAGGCAAGAAGCTCCCGGAGGTTGATAAGAATTTTATAAAACCCTCGGGACTATTATCCCGAGGGTTTTTTTATTTCGATTTTTCATACCGATTTTAAGAGAAGGGAAGTAAGCATGACAACACAACGACTACGTATCGCAATTCAAAAAAAAGGCCGCTTGAGCAAAGAGTGCCAAGCGCTGTTAAAACAATGCGGTGTTAAATTTAACCTTATGGGTGAACGTTTAGTGGTTCATGCGCAGAACATGCCAATCGATTTGTTGCTGGTCCGCGATGATGACATTCCTGGCTTAGTGATGGATGGTGTTGTTGACTTGGGCTTTATCGGCGAAAACGAATTGGAAGAAGTACGCTTAGATCGCATCGCATCGGGTGAAGCCAACCAATTTAGCACGCTAAGACGCCTTGACTTTGGCGGTTGCCGCTTGTCGATCGCCATCAACAAAGATGAGCAATACAATGGCCCACAAGACCTTGCGGGTAAGCGTATTGCCACCACGTATCCACATCTGCTCAAAGCGTTCATGGACGCGAACAATATCGAATTTTCGACCTGTATGCTGACCGGTTCTGTCGAAGTGGCCCCTCGTGCAGGTCTGGCTGATGCGATTGCCGATTTGGTGTCAACCGGTGCAACATTAGAAGCGAATGGCTTAAAAGAAGCCGAGGTGATTTTCCGTTCTAAAGCCACCTTGATTCAACGCGCCGGTGAGTTTGACGCTGAGAAACAAGCCTTAATTGAAAAACTCTTGACGCGTATGCAAGGCGTACAACAGGCCAAAGAATCGAAATACATCATGTTGCACGCCCCGGTTGAGAAACTCGAAGCAATCAAGTCTTTGTTACCCGGTGCCGAAGATCCAACAGTGCTCCCTCTATCGAGTGATAAATCTCGTTTGGCAGTGCACTTAGTCAGTACTGAAAACTTGTTTTGGGAAACAATGGAAGAGCTAAAAGCACTAGGCGCGAGCTCGATCCTTGTGTTACCTATCGAAAAAATGATGGAGTAAGGCAATGAGAACAATCGTATGGCAATCGCTCAGTGAAGAGCAGCAAGACGCAATTTTGGAAAGACCGGCGATCAGCGCCGGGGCCAATATCACCGAGGCCGTGAAGTCAGTCATTGATACTGTGCGCAAAGACAAAGATCAAGGTCTGCGCGAATTAACCGCTAAGTTCGATGGGGCCGAGATAGACAATATCGCACTTGGCAAAAGCGATATTGATGCGGCAGCGGAACGTCTGACCGACACAATGAAGCAAGCACTGCAACAAGCTTATGACAATATCTCTGTGTTTCACAAGGCGCAAAAGCCTGCACCGCTCAAAGTAGAAACTCAGCCTGGCGTGGTGTGTGAGCAGATTACGCGCCCGATTAATACTGTTGGCTTATACATTCCCGGCGGCAGTGCACCACTGCCTTCAACCGTGTTGATGCTCGGTGTGCCAGCGCAGATTGCCGGTTGTCGCAAAGTCGTACTGTGTTCACCACCGCCAATCGCAGATGAAATCTTATATGTGGCTAAACTGTGTCAAATTGATGAAGTTTACCAAATTGGCGGGGCACAAGCGGTGGCGGCGATGGCCTATGGCACGGAAACCGTCACCAAAGTCGACAAAATTTTTGGCCCGGGTAATGCGTATGTTACCGAAGCAAAACGCCAAGTGAGCAACGACTTTCGCGGCGCGGCCATCGATATGCCAGCTGGTCCTTCAGAAGTAATGGTGATTGCCGATGAGACTGCGGATGCCGACTTTATTGCCGCCGACTTGTTGAGCCAAGCAGAGCACGGTCCGGATTCACAAGTGGTACTAGTGACGCCGTCCATTGCGATTGCCGATCAAGTGACCGATGCTGTTGAGCAGCAGCTGCAAAGCTTATCTCGTGCTGATATCGCTCGTCAGGCATTAGCGTCGAGCTTGATTATTATCTCTGAATCCATGACCCAAGCAGTGGCGATTTCGAACCACTACGGGCCAGAGCACTTAATTGTGCAAACTAAGTCGCCACGTGAGTTATTACCTCTGTTAGACAATGCCGGTTCGATTTTCTTGGGCACCTGGTCACCAGAGTCAGCGGGGGATTACGCCTCGGGGACCAACCACGTGTTGCCCACCTATGGCTATACCAAAACCTATTCCAGTTTAGGACTGGCCGATTTTAGTAAGCGCATGACAGTTCAAGAACTCAGTGCTGAAGGGTTACAAAACTTAGCGCCTACCGTGGTGACGATGGCCGAAGCAGAAGGCCTAGATGCACACAAACGCGCGGTGACTATTCGTATCGAAAAGTTGGCTAAGTAGGAGTTAAGCATGGAAAAACTAGCGAGAAAACAAGTTCAAGCATTAACACCGTATATGTCAGCAAGACGCATCGGCGGCAGTGGTGATGTTTGGCTCAATGCCAATGAATCACCGTTTGATAATGCCTACACCACCGAGTTTACTCGACTGAATCGCTACAGTGAGTGTCAGCCTCCTGCTTTGATTGAGGCTTATGCCAATTACGCAGGGGTGTCGGCGCAACAAACCTTAGTGTCGCGCGGCGCGGACGAAGGTATCGAATTGCTGATCCGCGCGTATTGCGAGCCCAATCAAGACGCCATTTTATACTGCCCACCCACCTATGGCATGTATTCGATCAGTGCTGAGACATTTGGTGTCGAGCGCAAAACCGTGCCTTTGACCGCGACGTGGCAACTCGACCTTGCTGGCATCGAGTCCCAACTTGATAAGGTTAAATTGGTCTTCGTCTGTAGCCCGAACAACCCGACGGGCAATGTGCTGCCCAAAGAGCAAATTATCGCCTTGTTAGAAATGACACGTGGCAAGGCGATTGTGGTACTCGACGAAGCCTATATCGATTTTTGCCCAGAACACAGCGGCGTTGACTTACTGGCCCAATACGATAATTTGGCTATTTTGCGCACTTTGTCAAAAGCCTTTGCTTTAGCGGGACTGCGTTGTGGCTTTACACTGGCCGATGAGGCGATCATCAACGTGTTGTTAAAAGTGATTGCGCCTTACCCAGTGCCAGTGCCGGTCGCGGATATCGCCGTTCAGGCGCTTTCTACTCACGGTTTGGCTCGAGCTCAATCGCAAGTGGCAGAGCTCAATGCGAACCGCGCTTATTTAGAGGCGGGACTGAGTCAAATTGACGGCGTGACCGTGTACCCG
>JBFGYW010000250.1:0-3201 GCA_041587235.1 Vibrio sp. | reverse complement strand
GCGCTTGTTCAGCTTTTTGCTTATCTGCAGCTTCAATACAAAAGCTGATGCTGTACTCAGACGATGATTGGGTGATCAGCACAATCGATACCCCAGCGGCAGACATGCTGCTAAACACGCGACTGGCCATCCCCAGCATGCCTTTCATACCCGGGCCTGAAATATTGACCATGGTCAACTGATTTAACGTAGTAATGCCTTTAATTGGCAGCTTGTCTTCACCGGTGTCTTGGCCGATTAACGTGCCTGGACCTTGTGGGTTAAAGCTGTTTTTGATCAAGCATGGAATTTGGAAGCGAGAGATAGGGGCAATCGTTTTAGGGTGTAGAACCGAAGCGCCAAAGTAACTTAACTCCATCGCCTCTTGGTAGCTCAACGATTTGAGCAAACGCGCGTCGTCAACCAAGCGAGGGTCGCAATTGTACACACCGTCGACATCGGTCCAAATCTCACAACACTCAGCGCGCAAACACGCGGCCAACACTGCTGCAGAATAATCCGACCCATTGCGGCCTAGGGTGACCAATTCACCTTGCGCATTGCCGGCGGTAAAACCAGGCATAATGGCAATATGGCCATGAGGTAAAGGCTCTGCGACAAAACGCGCGGTTGAAGCGTCAACATCGACCATCGACTCTAAATACGGCCCTTTCGCCAACAGGTATTTGACCGGGTCAATCAGGAAGGTTTGACGCCCTTTGGCATCTAATACCGCTTTCATCAACTGAATAGAGACTCTTTCCCCTTTGCTGATGATGCGGGCGTTGACGTGGTCTGGGCACATACCCAGCAAATGGATACCTTGTACAAATTGACGCAACTGTTCAATCACTTGCTGGACGACACCGGAAAAGGTCTCGCGGTCTAATCGGCCAACTTGAGCCTCAACGCGATCGAAAAGGTCAATAAAGGAAGTATTTAGCTCTGAAATCGCGCTTTCGCAATCTTGTTTATCCAGCGCTGATTCGATGATCGCAACCAATTTATTGGTGGTTTTTCCTGGTGCAGACAGCACCACAGATACTTCACCTTGTTGAGCGGTATTGGCAACAATATCGGCTGCGCGTAAAAATCGGTCCGCATCGGCTAACGAAGACCCTCCAAATTTAAGAACTCGCATCCCTTCCTCCAATTAAAATTTCTATAACCTGTCTAATTAACTCGTTCTTTACTTATATTTTTTACTTATTGAGCAATAGATAAGCAAAACCATTGACACAAGGGCCTGTTTTTGGGGCCCAGCGGCAAGTTTGCCTCTATAAGCTTTAAAGTTGAGAGAATTCTCATCGCAATTTGACGATAAAAAAAAGGCCCGTATCTGTTGGGATACAGGCCTTAGTTTGTTTTTTGCGCTTAGCAGCCTGCCCCAACATGCGCGATGTCGGTAATAATAATCGTTGTCATTACTAGGCTAAGCTGATAAGTCATCAATTCATCTACGTTGTCAGTCGTAATCTCTGACACTACGTTTACCGAAAAAGCCACAAATAGTCAATGAAAAGTTTCTTTTTATCGCTTTTCTGAGCAAATGAATACCAATGCCTCAAAAAGACACATCACCATCTTTGATGTCAACCCTCTACCACAAACCCTGTGCCAAAAGGGGGAGAATTTATTCTTGCTTTAACAATTTCGGTCTATACTCATATCAATCTGATTAAATATGTGGTCAATGACAGCGCAGGGGTCAAGCTTGGGAACAAGGCAAGAATATTCGCAGTGAGTCTAAATTGATTTTCTTAACCGAGTTATCGCGTTTTTAACCCGTTAGGGTGACCCGCTATTTAGTAAATTGGGTTCTATATAATAAATTGGGTTCTATATAAGTTGCGCAACATACCGCTTGGACAAGGTGATGGTGCTGAATGTCGAGTCCGCACCTGTATACAAATCACTTGTATACAAAAGCATCGGTATGAAAATATTTCTATATGAAAATAACAAAGGCACGCAAGACGTGTTGAATACAATTGCGGTTTGATTTGCAGTGGGTAACGTATGGCAAAAACATCCAGCAACAGACATAAGTGGTGGCTGGCAGCGCTAATGAGCATGCCAGGGCTTGCTTGCGCGCAATTGCCAGAGATCGGTTTTTGGCCCTTTTCCACACTCCCTTCGCTCGCTGCCGAAAAAGAGCAACACCATCTCTATGTCTACGGTGACCTTGGCGAAGAATTTGATGAATGGCGTATTGATACCGGCTATCGCTACCCTATCCACTCCAATGTGGACTTTGTGTTAGCCACCCGTCTTGAGCAGTCACCCAACAAAGAGGCTCAAGGTTTTCTCAGCGGAGTGCGCTATCAATTGACGCCCGCCCTGTCGATTGACAGTGTCTTACACCGTCAATGGCAAGAGCAAAACACCTCGAAAGAGAAAAGCAAAACCCAGTTGTTATCAGCAGAAGTAAGCAGTCGCTATCAATTGACAGAGACATTGGATTTACACGCGACCTACGACTACCAAAGTATTGAGCAAGCTATCGAAGTCGGGATAGGTTTTCGCTTTTAACCCCAACCAGCTGGATTTGCCTTCCCCTAAAGCCTCATATCAATCTAACGAATCGAACTCAATCACAGGTTACGCTGTTACAAAGTAAAGTCTAGTGCAGTATCGCTAAGTAAAATACCGTTCCAATCGGCGTAAAGGTAACTGCCCGGCACCACAATTTGATTATTCATGGTCAGTGGCACGTTCATCGCGCCCGTACCGCGTCGGTGGGTTTTAAATGGGCAAGTCCCCAGCGCTTGAATACCGATATCCATTTGCGCTAATTGAGCAACATCTCTCAGCGCTCCGTAAATAACAATGCCTTCCCAGCCATTGTCTATGGCTTCAATGGCCATTTGATCGCCAATGAGTGCGTGTTGACATGAGCCGTTGCCATCGACGACGAGGACTTTGCCCTGCCCAGGCTGGCCAATGGCTTCTTTCACTTTTGAGTTATCGTGGTAGCAGCGAACCGTCACCACTTCGCCCCAAAACGCCACGCGCTGGCCAAAACTCGAGAGCGGCAAGTTGAGTAATTTAACCTGCTCGCCATATTGATCACAAATATCTGGGGTTATGTCTTGCATGTGTCCTCCTTGAAACTAAACTATTGACAATATAGGCATCATTGCCCACACCATCGTTGATATTATCTTGCATGATCCACGGCGAGAATAACACTGAAATATTACTTCTTGCGCTATACATGCG
>JBFGYW010000249.1:0-3288 GCA_041587235.1 Vibrio sp. | reverse complement strand
CGGGAATTGGCGGTTTAGAAGCCACAAAAAAAATTCTCAGGCTAAATCCAGACATTAAGATCATTGTCTTGACCGTTCACACTGAGAACCCGTTTCCAACCAAAGTGATGCAAGCCGGTGCCGCCGGGTATTTAACCAAAGGTGCGGGCCCTGATGAAATGGTCAATGCGATTCGCATTGTCAACAGCGGTCAACGATATTTGTCGCCGCAAATCGCTCAGCAAATGGCACTGAGTCAGTGCTCTAATACTTCTGAAAACCCTTTTAAGGATTTGTCTGAGCGTGAGTTGCAAATTATGTTGATGATCACGAAAGGTCAAAAAGTGACGGACATTTCAGAGCAGCTTAATTTAAGCCCCAAAACAGTGAACAGTTATCGCTATCGCTTATTCAGTAAACTGGATATCAATGGTGATGTGGAGCTGACTCACCTCGCCATACGACACGGTATGTTAGATACTGAAGCGCTTTAGCTTTGGCGATGTAACAGAATGCAATATGTATGAATGGCGATGTTTGATTCCCAAGCCTTTTTAAAAACCGTCTCCTCTTCGCCCGGTGTGTACCGCATGTATAACACCGAGGCGGAAGTGATCTACGTCGGTAAAGCCAAAAATCTCAAAAAACGTCTGAGCAGTTATTTTCGCCGTACGATTGACAGTGAAAAAACCAAAGCCTTGGTGTCGCATATCGCCAACATCGACGTAACCGTCACCCATTCTGAAACCGAGGCCTTGATCTTAGAGCACAACTACATCAAGCAGTATTTGCCTAAGTACAATGTGTTGCTTCGCGATGACAAGTCCTACCCCTATGTGTTTATCAGCGCCCATCGCCACCCGAGGTTGTCGATTCACCGCGGTTCGAAACGCAGAAAAGGGGAGTATTTTGGCCCGTATCCAGACTCTGGCGCGGTGAGAGAAACCCTGCATTTATTGCAAAAAATCCTCCCGGTGCGCCAATGTGAAGACACAGTCTACAGCAATCGCTCACGTCCTTGTTTGATGTATCAAATTGGTCGTTGCGCCGGCCCGTGTGTTGAGTCTTTGATCAGTGAAGAAGACTATGCTGAGCTGGTGCAACTGGTGCGATTGTTTTTAAAAGGGCGCGATCAACAAGTACTCAATACCCTGGTCGACAAAATGGATGCCGCTAGCCAGTCACTTCGCTTTGAAGATGCGGCGAAGTTGCGCGATCAAATTCAAGCGATTCGCCGCGTTCAAGAGCAGCAGTACGTTTCTCACAATCAAGATGACAATATGGATGTACTTGGTTTTGCCCAAGAGAGCGGCGTGGCGTGTATTCACATGTTAATGATCCGCCAGGGCAAAGTGTTGGGCAGTCGCAGTCACTTCCCCAAGTTGCCGGCCAACACGGATCCCAATGAAGTGTTTGAGAGCTTTTTGACTCAGTATTACTTCAATCACAGTGATGTGAAAGAAATTCCCAATCAGATTTTGTTCGATTCGCAATTGATTGAGCAAGAGCAAAGTATTGCCAATGCCATCAGTGAGTACGCCGGTCGTGCCATTGCTTTTACTCATAAAGCCAATGGCATTAAACAGCGCTACTTAAAATTGGCCAATACCAATGCCCACAGCGCAGTGATCAGTAAAATCAATCACAAAATGACGATTAGCCAGCGCTTTAAAGCGTTGCGCTCTGAGCTGGGCAAAGACGACATTGCTCGGATGGAGTGTTTTGATATTTCCCACACCATGGGGGAGTACACTATGGCCTCGTGCGTGGTGTTTAATCAAGACGGGCCGCTGAAAAGTGAATACCGCCGCTATAACATCACTGATATTACCGGCGGCGACGATTACGCCGCGATGGCGCAAGTATTAAGCAAGCGCTATGGCAAGCAGGTTGAAGTAGAGAAAATCCCCGATGTTATTTTTATTGATGGCGGTAAAGGCCAGCTCAATCGCGCTTATCAAGTGATGCAAGAGTGTTGGTCACTATGGCCCAAAAGACCCTTGTTGCTCGGGGTGGCCAAAGGGGTGACGCGCAAACACGGCCTAGAGACCTTAGTGACGGTCGATGGGCAGAGCTTTCATTTGCCGAGCGACTCTTTGGCGCTGCACTTGATTCAACACATTCGCGATGAAAGCCATAATCATGCCATCTCTGGCCATCGCGCCAAACGGGGTAAGGCGAAAAGAACCAGCAGTTTAGAGGGCATTGCCGGCATAGGGCCCAAACGGCGTCAGTCTTTGCTCAAATACATGGGCGGGTTACAGGAATTACGCCGTGCTTCTGTCGAAGAAATCGCCAAAGTGCCCGGGATCAGTCTTTCTTTAGCAGAAAATATTTATCAGGCATTGAAACAGGCGTAAAAATCACGCACCATAAGAGCGCCCCAGCTAAGAGATGACATTTATGCGCTTAAATATTCCTAACCTTCTGTCCTTACTCAGATTATTTTTAATACCCGTCTTTGTTGTTGCTTTTTATCTTCCTTATCAATGGGCGCCATTGGCCGCGGCAATGATTTTCTTCATCGCGGGCTTTACCGATTGGCTCGATGGTATGTTAGCGCGCAAGCTCGGGCAGACCTCTCGCTTTGGTGCCTTTATCGACCCTGTGGCAGATAAAGTGTTAGTGGCGTCGGCGCTGATTTTGATCACCGAACACTTTCACTCCATCTGGGTGACGATTCCTGCGGTGACCATGATCGCCCGCGAGATCATCATTTCGGCATTGCGTGAGTGGATGGCGGAGATTGGCAAACGCGCCAGTGTGGCGGTCTCTTGGGTTGGTAAGGTGAAAACCTTAACGCAAATGTTTGCACTTTGGGTTTTGATCTGGCGTTACGACGATTGGATGGTATGGCTTGGCTTTGCGGCCTTGTACATCGCGACGGCGTTAACATATTGGTCTATGTATCAGTATCTGATGGCGGCGAAAGGGGATTTGCTCAGCGAAGAGCATATGTAATTCCCATCTGACTATATGACATAGCGCGTCAGCCTAGAGAGTTAAAAAGTGAGTTAAAAACGCGCTAACACCGTTAAGAAAATGACTTATAGAATACCGACTCACGTTCTTTTCTCGTAGGGGTAGTGAGTTTCTATGGTTGTTTTGTGACTAAAGTTGCAAAAAACACCTTGAAATGATTATTTAATATCCAAACGATCAAAAAAAGGTTTTTTCGTGTTGACTCAGACAGATAGATGCGTAAAATGCCCAGCATACGGTCAATGACCTACGGCGTGTTGGCAGAGTGGCTATGCAGCGGATTGCAAATCCGTGGACCTCGGTTCGACTCCGGGACGCGCCTCCATT
>JBFGYW010000248.1:0-3322 GCA_041587235.1 Vibrio sp. | reverse complement strand
CGTCCGATATTTATGCCCCTGTGTCTGGGGTTATCATTGAGGTGAACGAAGATTTAGAAGACAGCCCAGAGCTTATCAATGATTCACCTTATGAAGACGGTTGGATTGCAAAAATTCAGATGGCCGATCACAGTGAGTTAGACAATTTGCAAGCCGCGGATGTCTATTTAGCGACCATCGAAGAAGAGTAACCCCACCCTACGTTGACATTAATGGAATTAAGGCTGTCCCATGAGTGATTTACTGCAAACTTTGCACACTGACAATGAATTTATATCCCGCCACAACGGCCCTGACGCGTCACAGCAACAGCGGATGTTAGAGGCACTGCAACTCGAGTCTTTATCGGATTTGATCGCGCAAACGATACCGTCGAGTATTCGCGTCAGTGATCACCTCAATTTAGGGGCAGGGTTAAGCGAGCGCGGAGCCATCGAGGCGTTACAATCTTACGCTGATCTTAACACCCTAAATCGCAGTTTCATTGGCCAAGGGTATTACGACACCGTGACCCCCAATGTTATTTTGCGCAACGTGCTGGAAAACCCAGGTTGGTACACCGCTTACACGCCCTATCAACCCGAGATCTCTCAAGGCCGTTTAGAAGCGTTACTCAACTTTCAGCAAATGGTGATGGATCTCACCGCCATGGACATCGCCAATGCGTCTTTGCTCGATGAAGCCACCGCCGCGGCCGAGGCAATGACGCTGTGTTTTCGTGCCAGTAAGAGTAAGAGCAAGTGCTTTTTTGTCGATGACCAAACGCACCCTCAGACCATTGAGGTATTAAAGACCCGCGCTCATTACCTCGATATTGAATTGGTGATTGGTGATGTGCAGCAACTCGAGAGCACTGAGTGTTACGGCGCGTTTTTACAATACCCCGGTACGTTGGGCGAGGTTCGCGATTTAACCGATGTGATTTCGCAGTGTCATCAACACAAAGCCCTGGTGACCGTCTCTTGCGATCTGCTGGCTTGCACTTTATTGACCCCGCCTGGTGAGATGGGCGCCGATGTGGTCGTCGGCTCGAGCCAGCGTTTTGGTGTGCCTATGGGTTATGGCGGCCCTCATGCTGCCTTTATGTCGACCCGAGATAAATTTAAGCGCAGTATGCCTGGGCGTATCATTGGTGTGTCCGTGGATCGCCATGGTGAGCCTGCCCTTCGCATGGCAATGCAAACCCGTGAGCAGCACATTCGCCGCGAAAAAGCGATGTCGAACATTTGTACCGCGCAAGCCTTGTTAGCCAATATGGCGGCGTTTTATGCCGTCTACCACGGACCACAAGGGCTGAAGAAGATTGCTCGTCGTACCCATCATATGACCGCTATCCTTGCTAAGGCATTAACAGAAAATGGGTTTTCTTTGGCGAATGCCCATTTCTTTGACACCATTACGGTCAATACTGGCGCGCAAACCGAGGCCATTTATCAAGCGGCGTTAGCCAAAGGGTTAAACTTGCGCACCTTGCCAAACCAACTTGGCATCAGTTGTGATGAGACCACCTCAGTTGACGATATCGAGCAGTTGCTTGCCGCCTTTGGTGTTGAGGCAAACGTGAACCTATTGTCGGCTCACATTGGCCAAGATGAGTTTGCTGCCATCCCAAGCTCTTGTCGCCGCGACAGTGACTATTTGACCCATCCGGTCTTTAATCGTTATCACAACGAAACCGCGATGATGCGCTATTTGAAAAAATTGGAGAATAAAGATTTCTCTCTCACTCACGGTATGATCCCACTCGGCAGTTGTACCATGAAACTCAATGCGGCAACGGAAATGTTGGCCGTTACCTGGCCTGAGTTTGCCAATTTGCACCCGTTTGCCCCTAAAGACCAAGCCAAAGGTTATCATGCGTTGACACAAGATTTGGTCGATAAGCTGTGTCAGATCACCGGCTACGACAGTTTTTCCTTGCAACCGAACTCCGGCGCCAGTGGTGAATATGCTGGGCTGATTGCCATTCAGCGCTATCACGCCAGCCGTGGTGAGGCGCATCGCAATGTGTGTTTGATCCCAAGCTCAGCGCACGGCACCAACCCGGCTACCGCCTCGATGTTGTCGATGAAAGTGGTGGTGGTCAAGTGCGATCAAGATGGCAATATTGACCTTGACGATCTCAACGCCAAAATCGAGCAGCATCATGAGAATCTCGCCGCGATTATGATCACTTACCCATCTACACATGGCGTGTTTGAAGACCGCGTTGCCGAAGTGTGTGAGCGCGTTCACCAAGCCGGTGGTCAGGTGTATCTCGACGGCGCGAATATGAATGCCCAAGTCGGGCTCACGTCTCCAGGCTTTATTGGCTCGGATGTGTCGCACCTTAATTTGCACAAGACGTTTTGTATCCCGCATGGCGGCGGCGGCCCAGGTATGGGTCCAATTGGGGTAAAATCTCATCTTGCGCCTTTTTTACCAGGCCACATTGAAGGCGGTGAAAACGGTCAAGCGTTTGCGGTGGCGGCGGCCGATTTTGGCTCGGCGTCGATTTTGCCTATTTCGTGGGCCTACATTGCCATGATGGGTGATAAAGGGTTAACTCAAGCAACCGAATTGGCCATTTTAAGTGCCAACTACATTGCCGAGCGATTAGCCCCCCACTACCCGATTTTGTATCGCGGTCAGCAGGGCCGAGTGGCTCATGAGTGTATTATTGATATTCGTCCGCTCAAGGCGCAATCCGGTGTGTCTGAAGAAGATATCGCGAAGCGTTTGATGGACTATGGTTTTCATGCCCCGACCATGTCGTTCCCGGTCGCTGGTACTTTGATGATTGAGCCGACCGAATCCGAGGATTTGTTTGAGTTGGATCGTTTTTGTGATGCCATGATTGCCATTCGCCAAGAGATTGAGCACGTTGAGCAAGGCGTGTGGCCAGCCGATAACAATCCGCTCTGTAATGCGCCCCACACCCAAGCTGATTTGGTGCTGGCGCAGTGGCCGTATCCGTATTCGCAAGCCATTGCGTGTTTTCCGGCCAACGGTTTGAAGGGCAATAAGTATTGGCCAACGGTCAACCGCGTCGATAATGTCTATGGCGATCGCAATTTGGTGTGTTCTTGCCCAAGTATTGAAGAGTATCAATGATGGGGTTGGTAACTTGCCAAAGGTAACCAAGTTGGAAACCGATAAGTCAATTGGAAACGAACTTGAATAACAAAAGGCGAACCGTCGGGTTCGCTTTTTTATTTTTCGAATAATTGATGCACTTTGAGTAGTCTGAATGCAAAAATGCAGGTAATTATCACCTATTGATGATTATTCCCCCCTATGTGTTAAACCTGACACCAGTGGTTGTGTATTATAGAGTCGTGGT
>JBFGYW010000247.1:0-3458 GCA_041587235.1 Vibrio sp. | reverse complement strand
GTAAAACGCTCGGCCCCACTGCCAGTAACCGTATTGTGTGCAACGGACTTTGTGCCAAAGTCATGTCGCAGAGCTAGGCGCCCCCAGCTAGGCGCCCCATACGATCCCCTTACTTTTCGATATCGTATGGTAATACCAGCGCTTTATTAACAATTACAATAAACAGATTCAACTGGCAGGGATTGCTCATATCGGTTACATTTTTATCACTGGATAAAACATTATCACATCCTTATTAACCGCTTTAGAGGTCACATGAAGAACAAAGTCTTGCTTCTTTTAGCTCACCCTTCTCTGCATCGCTCTGAAATCAATAAGCCATTATTTAGGGCAGCTCAAGTAATTGAAGGGGTAACCTGTGTCGATTTATACGCGGAATATCCAAGGTTTAATATCGACATCGACAAAGAACAACAAAGGTTAAATGAGCATGATGTGATTGTTTTTCAATTTCCACTCTATTGGTACTCAACCCCAGCAATCTTAAAAGAGTGGCAAGACTTAGTCCTAGAGTACGGTTTTGCTTATGGCGCTGAAGGCACTGCGCTAACAGGCAAAATCTTAACTTGTGTCGTATCCGCTGGAGGAAAACAAGAAGCGTATCAAACTGAAGGTTACAATCAATTTACCGTTCGTCAGCTACTCGCTCCCATTGAGCAAATGGCCTCGTTAACCGATATGAGCTACCTTGCCCCACTGACTTTGTTTGGATCACGCACCGCTGTTGAAGATCAACGCATAAGCCAACATTTGCAGCATTACCAATTATTGCTTAAATCCTTAGTCGATAACTCACTCGATATAGCTCGACTACGCCCACTTGATGATCTTGCTCAAACACTCTCAACACTTGCTAAGGAAAAGCTATGACGAGTCTTTTTTTACAGGCTTTTATTTACCTTATCGCCGCCGTTATCGCTGTACCTTTAGCAAAACGGCTCGGATTAGGTTCGGTGCTCGGCTACTTAATCGCTGGAGTGGTTATTGGGCCTATTATCGGTTTAGTGGGCGAAGAAACCGCGACGATTCAGCATTTCGCTGAGTTCGGGGTCGTCATGATGCTCTTTTTGGTTGGCTTGGAGTTGGACCCAAAAGTACTGTGGTCGATGCGTAATCGTCTTATTGGCCTCGGAGGGCTGCAAGTTTCTGTCACTACCCTGGTGATTATGATGCTCGCCATGTATAGCGGACAAACCTGGAGTATCGCACTGGCGGTTGGGTTGATTTTTGCCCTTTCTTCAACAGCAATTGTTTTACAAACGTTTAATGAAAAAGGCTTAACCCGCACTGAAGGAGGCAAAAATGCTTTTTCTGTATTGTTATTTCAAGACATTGCCGTGATCCCCATGTTGGCCTTTATTCCGCTTCTCACTCTGCCCGAACTGGTAGAACAAGCTCAGACGGCAGCCAACTCGGCTGCTTCTCATCATGAGGAACTCAGCTTGGTCGCCGGACTTCCTGGTTGGGCCTACGGCATCATCATCACCGCGGCCATTGCCACCGTTGTGGTAGGCGGTCATTATCTGTCACGCCCCTTACTCAAATATGTGGCCAGTTCAGGCCTTCGAGAAATTTTTACCGCCACCGCCTTAATGCTGGTCATTGGTATTGCGGCATTAATGAGCTTAGTCGGTCTTTCACCCGCTTTGGGAACCTTTCTCGCCGGCGTAGTGCTTGCGAATAGTGAGTTTCGCCACGAATTAGAATCCAATATTGAACCGTTTAAAGGGTTATTGTTGGGGCTATTTTTTATTACTGTTGGCGCCGGCATTAATTTTTCTCTTTTGTTCAATGACTTTTTCATCATCATCGGACTCACTATCGGTGTCATGTTACTCAAAGCGCTGGTTCTATTGACACTCAGCTTTCTCTTTGCCATCAAAGGCAGTGATCGCTGGTTGTTCACCTTAAGCCTTGCCCAGGCAGGTGAGTTTGGTTTTGTACTGCTAAGCTTCTCAACTCAACATCACGTACTGCCGTTCGCACTGGCACAAAAATTAGCCTTAGTCGTGACCTTATCGATGTTTTTGACTCCTGCCTTGTTTATCTTTTTTGACAAAGTGATCTTGCCAAGAGTCGAACAAAAAGCGAATCAAAGAGAAAGTGATCATATTGAAGAGTCTGGTACGGTGATCATTGCGGGTATCGGACGATTTGGCCAAATCATTAACCGACTACTCGTCTCGAATGGCATTAGCACCGTGGTTTTAGATCACCAGGCCAACCAGGTAGATAACATGAGAAAAATTGGCACTCGAGCTTATTTCGGTGATGCCACTCGACCCGATATGTTACATACCGCGGGGATTGAACACGCCGTCGCCCTTGTCGTCGCCATTGATAACCAAGAATCCAGTGTGGATCTGATCAAGTACGTTAAACATACCTACCCTAACGTAATGATTATTGCCAGAGCATTTGATCGAGGGCATAGTTACCGCCTCAGACAAGCCGGCGCTGACATCATCGAATCTGAGACTTATCACTCTGCGCTTGAAATGGGCGGCCATACGATGGCTGCGCTTGGCATTCACCCCTTTTACATCGAGCAACAAAAGTCGACCTACAAACGAGTTGAAGCCAAAAAATCAGACATCCTCTACCAAGCATGGCAGCAAGACAGCGGCGAAGAGCGCTACGACAATAACTTTTTACAGCTTTTCATTCAGCTAGAAGAGAAAATGGCGGAAGAAATGAAAAAAGATCGGCACGACAAGCTTGCACGCTCAGAACGCGGCTGGACGCCACCACCTAAAGGCTACGCCGAAGACCTACAACAAGAAAATGAATAATTGACCTGATGAATTCGACAGCTCGTTTAACGGCATCAAATCGCTGTCGAAGTAATCAAAGTCAGAATGGCCAAGCTTAGCAAGTCGCCACACACCAACAAAAAATAACTCATAGAGCGATATTTTTACTAGTTAAGATCAATATTCTGGCAGCGATTTTCTTGTTTAAATATCAAACCCAATCCAAATAGCCTTTTGTATCCGGTCACTTTGTGTGTAAAACGAATAAAAACACCACACTACGCACAGAAAACCATCAAACGATTTTTTTTTTGTATTTTAGTGTTGACCTAGAGGCCGAAAAACCGTTTAATACACCCCGTTGCCTCGATAGCTCAGTCGGTAGAGCAGAGGATTGAAAATCCTCGTGTCGGTGGTTCGATTCCGCCTCGAGGCACCATATTTTAGATTGGTGTTTTAAAAAGAGCAACGCAGTTGATTTTGTTGAAAAACATCGGTCAGTGCCCAAGGTGGGCCCGTTATTCCGCCTCGAGGCACCATATTTTAGATTGGTGTTTTAAAAAAGAGCAACACTTTAAGTTTTGTAAAAAACATCAGCAAGCGTTAAAACGCAAAAAAAGGTTTGTGCCGACTTAGCTCAGTAGGTAGAGCAACTGACTTGTAATCAGTAGGTCACCAGTTCGATTCCGGTAGTCGGCACCACTT
>JBFGYW010000246.1:0-3480 GCA_041587235.1 Vibrio sp. | reverse complement strand
TTGAGTTTGCGTTTGTGGCGCATCGATAAGAAGTAGTCAAATAATTTGGGCTGAGCGGCTTTGACTTTTTTGGCCATTTCTATGGTCGCAATCACATCAGCAAGGGCATCGTGGGCATTGGCGTGTTCAATACCGTTGGCAACAGAAAGATGCTCGAGTTTAAAGCTGGTGAATCCATCTTCGTTTTCAGGCCATTCGATTCCTTCGGGGCGCAGGGCGTGACAAGCGCGTAATACATCGAGTAAATCCCAGCGAGAATTGCCATTTTGCCAGCTCCAAGCATAGGGGTCGATGAAGTTGCGATAACAAGTATAGCGAGTCACTTCATCGTCAAAACGTATATTGTTGTAGCCAAAGCTGGTGGTGTTTGGTGTGGACAACTCTTGGTGAATACGATCAATAAACTCACTTTCGATCAGGCCTTCTTGTTGGGCTTTTTGCGGAGTGATCCCTGTGATCAGGGCCGCTTCAGGATTAGGCAGGTAATCACTCGGTGGTTGGCAATAGAGCACCACAGGTTCGCCAATGATATTAAAGTCTTGATCGGTTCTGATACCGGCAAATTGGCTGGGTCTGTCTTTGGCTGGGCTGGTCCCCCATGTTTCGTAATCAAAGACAAAAAACGTTGGGTTTTGCTCACGGTTATCCGCTGGAGATGGCGCTCGGTTATTATCCAAATCAACCCCTTAATGGTGTAAAAATACGCGTCGTTTCTGTGTTAATGAGCCGTTATCGAAGCACAGAGAAACTCATGAGGTAATTTTACTGTAATAGACGCAGAGGTAAACAGAAAATTTCTTGTCTTGATAGACATTTACTCTGGCAGTGGTTAGTCTTTTACCTTTCTAGTCTGTAGGTCATGCCTGTTTTGAAAACCACTATGCCGAGTGTCGATGACTTGGTGCAACGCCACCGTCGGCGCCATTGTCAATTATTGCTGTTGGCCTTTGTGTCGCTATTGGTCGTGATCGGCCTGTATCTATCGAGTGGCGAAGTTTGGGTCTCACCACTGACACTGCTCGATCTGTCCAATTCATCAAGTTTGGCGCAAACGTTGGTGTGGGAAATTCGCTTACCGCGCTTACTGTCGGCGTTATTGATCGGCGCGAGTTTGGCGGTCAGCGGCGCTTGTTTGCAAGTCTTATTGGGCAATGCTCTTGCCGAACCTGGCGTTCTTGGCATTTCTGGTGGCGCGAGTGTCGTCATGGTACTGGTGATGTTGTGTTTTTCGCAGTTCACCCAACCCTGGATCTTCATGGTGTGCGCGGTGGTGGGCGCACTGCTATTTACTTTGCTATTACTCGGTGTGAGCAGGCGGTATCGCTTGTCCACTTCACGCTTATTACTGGTGGGAGTCGCGTTGGGCATTTTATCGAGTGCGGCAATGACGTGGGGATTTTATTTTAGTGACCAACAGAGTTTAAGACAGCTGATATACTGGTTAATGGGCAGTTTAAGCGGTAGCAGCTGGTCGTATTTATGGGTGTCTATATTGGTGCTGCCAGCTTTGATTTGGTTACTTTGTCAGGGCCAGGTGTTGGATCAATGGGCCATGGGTGAGCAACACGCCCGTCAGCTTGGCCTAGCTACTGAGCGTTTGCGTTGGCGTTTGATCATTGCGGTCGCCGTGTTAGTCGGCAGCTCGGTTGCCATCGCGGGGATTGTCAGCTTTGTCGGTTTGATTATCCCGCATTTGGTGCGTTTACTGTTTGGCGTTCAACATCGTTTCGTTTTGCCGTGTTCGGCTTTAGGTGGTGCACTTTTAGTGGGATTGTCTGATCTGGGCGCCCGGACCTTACTCAGTAGCGCTGAATTGCCATTGGGTGTTGTGACAACGTCACTTGGTGCCCCCGTGTTTATTTGGATGTTGATGAAGCATTATGATAGCCGTTACTGAACTTGGATTAACTGCGCGTTTACAGCCGCTGAGCTTTGATTTGCCGTTTGGACAAATTCTGCATGTGATAGGCCCAAATGGCTGCGGAAAAACGACCTTGCTGAAACTGTTAGCCGGAGAGTTAACCCCATCGAGCCAAGGGCAGGTATGGATACAAGAGCCGTGCTTTGAACCGCAAAGCGCTGATTCCTCTTTTACCACCTCGGCAACGGGGGCACGCTCCTTACTTCGCTTATCGGTCAAAGAACAAGCCCGTTATCGCGCTTATTTGAGTCAGCAAGCCATGGCGAATTTTGCTATTCCTGTTTATCATTATTTGCAGTTAAGCTGCCCGATGTACGCACCAAAACCTGAGTGCCAACGGGCGATTGAGGATGTAATTCACCGCTTGTCGTTGGTCGATAAATTGAATAAAACCGTGACTCAATTATCCGGTGGTGAGTGGCAACGGGTACGCCTTGCTGGCAGTGCACTTCAGGTGTGGCCCAGTTTGAACCCCGATGCGCGATTGTGGCTTCTCGATGAGCCAGCAGCGCCGCTCGATGTTGCCCATGCCAATCAGTGCCATCAACTGATACAGTCCGTAGCAGAGCAGGGAGTCAGTGTTATTATCGCCAACCACGATTTAAACCACGCATTGCAAAAAGGCCATTGGGTTTTGATGTTAAAGCAAGGCAAACTCCAAGCATTCGGGCCGAGTGAGCAACAAATGAGCGCGCCGGTGTTGTCGAGTCTGTACGATACTAACGTGCTGCGCATCACTCACCAAGAGCAAGCGTATTTACTCTACCCAAGATTGCCCCTTTAGCTTTACTCACTCAGTTGGGCTTATACCAATAAAACTCAATAGCTGATCACCCAAGCGGGTTAACAAACTCGATAAAATCACTTGTAGAATATCTGCTAACTGTCTTGTATTTATAAGTAAATAGGTTACCTTGTATTTCAGTATTATCCCTGCGATATCATTGACCACATACACAATCAGATTGGTATTAAGCATCGACATGGGTGTCTTGAAAATTTGGGACTTAACCATGCTTCTTTGCTGTCCCGATATACATTAAGGCGATACGGTATTAGTACTTAAAGAAGGCTTTGCGCGATGAGTGTCTAGGATTATGAGTGTCTTGGATATGGGGAGATAGAAAATCGTCTCGGCAATTCGGAAAAGTGATTTTGATGCGTGTCCTCTATGTTTTTCTTTTTGCGGCCGAGGGAGCAAATCCGGTCGGCAGTCAGGACATCGCACAAATCTGTCACCGTACAGAGCGAGTCAGATTTGTGCGCATCTTTGGGAATAGTTTAGCGGTTAACCAGTGCGGCCAAATCCGCTGGACGGTAATAGACGGATTTGAGCACTTTACCGGCGCGAATGGTTTTTTCTTCACTCAGGTAATCTTTTGCGCATTTAACAATCAAGTATTGTCCTTTTTCGATCGCTTTAACCTCAATACCTTGTTGCTGATAAAATGCTTGTGTTTCTTGGTATTCCGTCTCGTTGCGGCACACTTTACTCATGTTGCTGCTGTGTACTTCATCCCAACAGGGTAGAAAATCAATCGCGCGATTTTTGGCTACGT
>JBFGYW010000245.1:0-3519 GCA_041587235.1 Vibrio sp. | reverse complement strand
GCCTACCGTTTATCAATTAGGATCGGTCCAACAGGCCTTCATTCATTTAGGTTGTGGTGAGATTCACAGCCTGACCGACAATATAGGGACATTTCATGCCTACAGAAAAGCCGACAATCATTTATACCATTACTGATGAAGCACCCGCACTAGCAACGTTTTCTTTATTACCGATTATTCGCTCATTCACTGCCTCATCGGGTATTGAAGTTGAAACCCGAGATATTTCACTTGCTGGGCGTATTCTCGCTAACTTCTCAGATTACCTGACCGAAGAGCAGCAGATCCCTGATGCTTTAACTGAACTCGGTCAATTAGCTCAAACCCCCGCTGCTAACATCATCAAACTGCCAAATATCTCCGCTTCAGTTCCTCAGTTGTGTGCCGCAATTAAAGAGTTGCAAGACAAAGGTTATGCATTACCAGATTACCCTTCTGAGCCACAAAACGACAAAGAAGCTGAAATTAAAGCGACCTACGACAAAATCAAAGGCAGTGCGGTCAACCCTGTGCTGCGCGAAGGTAACTCCGATCGCCGTGCTCCGACGTCAGTGAAAAACTACGCCAAAAAACACCCACACTCAATGGGCGCTTGGAGTGCACAGTCGAAATCTCACGTTGCTAGTATGTCAGAAGGCGACTTTTTTGGCAGTGAATCGTCACTGACGACAGAGCAAGCCCAAAAAGTCAAAATTGAACTGGTGACAGAATCGGGTTCAGAAATCCTTAAGTCTTGGTTTGAACTTCAGGCGGGTGAAATCATTGATACTGCTGTGATGAGCAAGGCAAAATTATTGGCTTTCTTTGAGCAACAAATTGAAGAGGCGAAAGACCAAGATGTGTTGCTTTCTTTGCACTTGAAAGCAACCATGATGAAAGTTTCTGATCCGGTTATCTTCGGTTACGCTGTAAAAGCGTTTTACCAACCCGTATTGGACAAATTCCAACAAAAGGTTGCAGAGCTTGGCGTTGATTTAAACAATGGCATCGGCGATTTGTACAGCAAAATTCAAACCTTGCCCGGTGAAGAAAAAGCCCAAATCGAAGCGTCACTCGCCGAACTTTATCAAAGCCGACCACCGCTTGCGATGGTTGACTCTGATCGCGGTATCACGAACTTACATGTACCAAGTGATGTGATTGTTGATGCGTCTATGCCAGCAATGCTGCGCTCTTCGGGACAAATGTGGGGCCCGGACGGTCAGTTGAAAGACACCAAAGCACTGATCCCAGATCGCAGCTACGCGGGTATCTATCAAGCCGTGATTGATTTTTGTAAAGAGCACGGCGCATTCGACCCGAGCACCATGGGAAGTGTACCGAACGTGGGCTTAATGGCGCAAAAAGCAGAAGAGTACGGTTCACACGACAAAACTTTCATTGCTTCGCAAGCTGGCACGATCCAAGTGGTGAATGAAGAAGGGGCGGTGTTACTCAAGCAGTTGGTTGCTGAAGGCGATATCTTCCGCATGTGCCAAGTGAAAGATGCACCGATTCAAGACTGGGTGAAATTGGCGGTATCACGTGCGCGAGCAACTGGGGTACCCGCGGTGTTCTGGCTTGATGAAAAACGTGCTCACGACGCGCAATTAATTCAAAAAGTCCAAGCTTATTTACCACAGCACGATACTGAAGGGTTGGAGATCCATATCTTAGCGCCTGTAGACGCGTGTTTGTTCTCTTTAAAACGCATCAAAGAAGGACTGGATACCATTTCTGTAACAGGTAATGTTTTGCGTGATTACCTGACCGACTTATTCCCAATCTTAGAGTTGGGGACTTCGGCGAAAATGCTATCGATTGTTCCTTTGATGAACGGCGGTGGCTTGTTTGAAACGGGGGCGGGTGGCTCAGCGCCTAAGCACGTTCAACAAGTACAAAAAGAAAATCACTTGCGTTGGGACTCGCTTGGAGAATTCCTCGCCTTGGCCGCCTCTTTGGAGCATTTGTCTGAGGTGAGTGGCAATGACAAAGCGAAAGTCCTGGCGACCACGCTTGATAAAGCAACAGGCCGATTCTTAGATAACAATAAATCGCCACTTCGCAAGGTGGGTGAGCTCGACAACCGCGGCAGTCACTTTTACTTAGCGCTGTATTGGGCACAAGAATTAGCGGCGCAACAAACCGACACTGAGCTTGCGAAAGAGTTTAGCTCTATTGCCAGCGCTCTCGCTGAGCAAGAGGCTGACATTGTTTCTGAGCTCAATCAAGCTCAAGGCAATCCCGGTGATTTAGGCGGTTACTACTGGCCGGATGTCAGTAAAGCAGAGAGCTTGATGCGCCCAAGTGCTATTTTAAATAGCATCATCAAGGCCTAGCCTTTACTTTTATTAAATCAATTGCTCAAAGCCCTTTGTCAGAAATGACAGAGGGTTTTTTTGTCTGTTTGAATCATAGTGATACTACTTCTGGCGGCTTAATACAGAACACCACCCAAGCTGTTAATAGGACACACACCTTAGAATATTGTCAGGTGTTTCCCGTTACAGAGACTAAAGGTGTGTGTCCTGTTAAACACATTTCCCGTTACAGAGACTAAAGGTGTGTGTCCCAATAACGCGTCACAATAACGCGCGAAGATGCTTAAGGTGTGTGTCCCAATAACGCGTCATCCCAATAACGCGAATAACACGAGACTATACGCTGTGAATTAATGAGAGCGAGTAACACGCCAACAAATGAGTGAGCCTAGGGTGACTAAGGCGACGCCGGGCCAAAACTGTGCGGGTAATTGGGTGGCTAATAAAATGGATGATAGCAGCGCTGAAGTGATGGGGGTAAAGTAGGACAGTGAGGCCAGCAGCATAAAATTACCGCGCACGATAGCGATATTCCACAATCCATACCCTGCAGCTACCAGTAGAGAAGAGATCAAAACCATAGGGTTGGCAAGCATTGATAAGCGAACAGCTGGTTCGTCACTGATCCCCGTTTTTACCCACAAACCTATGGCAGTAAACAAGAAAAAGTAACTGATAAGGTTGGGTTGATCGGCGTGTTTTTTGGTGAAATTACAGTAACCCGCCCAGATAAGAGCACCGATAAACATCATGGCAAAAACGAGTGGATTGCTTTGGAGATTGTCAAGAAAGCTGAGTAAGCCTTGATCAAGTCGATTGATGAGCGTCAGTACCACACCACAAAATGCCATCAGCAATCCCAGATACAAAAGCCGGCTAGGCTGTTTGGGGTGCCCCATTGTGGCGAGCCAAACGGTTAATGCCGGCCATAGATAATTGACAATGGAGACTTGTACGGCTTGTAATCGTGAGTCGGCATAGCCCATGGATAAGGCCAAAATAATTTCATAACTGACAAACATAGCGCCGGCGCCGAATAAATAGCCTTTACGAAGACGCGAAAGGGCAGGAAAGCCAAAAATCTTCGCCAAAAAAAGCGTCGCTAAGGAATAGAGCAGGGCTGCGCCGGTATTGGGACCTAATTGTTCCATCGTGATGCGCGCAGAGGCTAAAAAGGCACTCCAGCACAAAATTGCTAATACGCCATAGACATTATATT
>JBFGYW010000244.1:0-3600 GCA_041587235.1 Vibrio sp. | reverse complement strand
TGTTGAGCTGGGTAAACAACTGGCGAACCAAATCTTGCCAGAGTTGGCAGACAACAGCCCAGTAGATTCACACGACAGCTCGACCAATGGTTTGATCAATGCTTATAAAGCGCTGATTTAATCTCGACTGAGACGATCAAAAAAAGCCAGTTTGAATACTGGCTTTTTTTTCGCTGCTCATACAGAAGCTGAACAATCTGAACGAGCGAGAAAGGCTTAATTTGGCGAGGTGACTACTCGAAGCAAATCTCAATAAAGGCATTGCCCCACTGTGAGTTGAACGGCATGATGATAATTGCACCTTCACACTTGTGGCGAATGGTATGACCGCGGCCAGAGACCACCACTGGGGTCGCCATATCAAAGTCAAAACCGCTTTCTGATAAAATGCGTTTCGCACCGCCGGTCACCATGTTGGTAATTTCACCGACCATATCCGTCACTTCCTCATTTAGGCCATTCGGCCGCTCGCCCAGCATATTTTGCATGATTTCCAGCGCCAGGCTTTCGTCGAAAGTAATCGACATCGAGCCACGGGTGTTGGGAGCGACCATGCCAATCAAGCCAGAAACATCACCGCGAGCAATTTCATCTTTTTTGATTCTCGGCTTTTGCGGTTTTAGCTCTAACGAAGCCATGGTTTTTAAAACATTCAACAGTGAAGCTAAAAACGGGTTTACAAATTCTGCTCGCATAACGTTCTCTATCTATTTTTTGGAGGTGTAACAATCTTGACAGATGCCATGAGACTCGATGACTTGCTTAGTTAAATGAAAGTTGTGCTGCCTGGCATTGACATTTAACTGAGCCGTTAAGCTGTCGTCGTGTAATTCTTCGACATAGCCACATTGATCGCAAATTAACAGTTGAAACACGTGTTGCGATTCGTGGCTTAAACAGCAAGATATATAACTGTTGTTTGACTCAACACGATGAACAAAGCCTTGTTCGAGCAAAAAGTCGAGCGCGCGATACACAGTGGGCGGTTTGGCTTGTGGCTCGCTTTTTTGTAATTGCTCTAACAACTCATAAGCACTTGAGGCTTTGTTATTTTGGCAGATAAGCTCAAAAACCGCACGTCGCTGAGGCGTTAAACGCACTCCTCTTTTTTGGCATATCTGTTCAATTTGTTCTGTTGGCTTGTGGTCCAAAATCTTCACCCTAACCACGTTGTCTTGTGAGAGTATAAACTATTCATAATAAGTTGGTTTCATTTTTGTTGAGCACAAAGCAAAAAATCGCCCTGATCACCAACAATATGACAATAAAGCTTTAAATTACCTTATATTGCTGTGAAACGATAGCCCTGTGGATGGTTTTTCACATAAGTTGTGCGCAGATCACGTGCTCAAACGTCGGCGAGCGCGTCCTAAGGCCAGTGTCGGCTTTAGGTTGAATATCAATGCAGTAGCCGGTTTTAATGTGACTATTGTCTAAATAATCAACAAATCTTACCGATTAACTCTGTGACATCATTCATCTTTATGTCATTTATCAATCTCAAAGTGAAAAAAAACTTCCCTAAATATGACCAATGTTGAATAATGAGGTTTGGGTGTTTTTTGTACTAACGATTAACTCATTAGCATGCCAGAGCCAAAGGTCAGTCAATGGGTGAGTCAAACGCGTGCCAAAACACTGTCCTTTTGCGGATGAAAAAGGTGTTGATAGATGGAGCCAAACGTTTTTGAGATAACGGAGTCACAATGTGATGAGTTTTTCACCCAAGCGCCGTTTTTTGAAGCGGCGGGGGTGGCGACTTGGTGCTGGGATATCTCAAGCGATACGGCTCAATTTAACCGCCATTGGGCTAAGATGTTGGGCTATCAACTCAGAGAGCTTGAACCACATCATTTTAATACGTGGGCGGCTTTGGTCCACCAAGACGATTTAATTGCAGCGTACAAGAAGCTACAGGCACTGGTTTCGGGGGAGTCTAATTGCTTAAATATCGAATGCCGTATGCGCCACAAAGACGGCTATTGGATCAAAGTGCTGTCGAAAGGCTCAGTGACTCATCGCGATCAACGCGGGCAAGCGCGCTGTATTGCCGGTATCAATATCGATATTACCGAGCAGTGGCAAAGAGAATTGGCGATTGATGAGTTGCACAATCAAGCCATGACGCTGGCCAATAATCTACCCGGCTTTGTCTTTCAGTTTGAGCTCCAACCGTGCGGAAAAATGCAATTTCCTTTTGCGTCGGAAAAAGCGTTTCAGATTTATGGTTGCCAGTCCGATTTTTTGCAATCTCACCCAGAAGAAGCGCATCAAGTGATCCATAGAGAAGACTGGCAGCGAATTTTTGATGCGTTCTTACGCTCTAAAAATCGCCTTTCGCCTTGGCAAGCCACCTTTCGTATCTGCCACCCAACCAAGGGCACAATTTGGGTTGAAGGGCAGTCCACACCAACTAAAGAGCCTGATGGCCGGGTGATTTGGAATGGGTATTTGGCTGATGTCACCGAACGCATGATGCAAAACAATCGGGTCGAATTGCTCTCGAGAGTCTTTAACGCGACAGGGCAGGGCGTGATCATTACCGATGACTTGATGAGAGTGGTGGAGGTCAATCCCGCTTTTGTGAAACTGACCGGTTTTCACTTAAACGATGTGCAAGACAAAGTACTCAATCAGTTATTTATTCAGGAAAATACCCGCGCGACCACCACGTCAATGTGGGCGGAACTGGAGGTCAATGGCCATTGGCAGGGCAAAGTGTGGCATCAACATCAAGATGGTGAGCTTTATCCACAGCTGATGAGTATTGACGTGCATGATGGTGAGCACTTAGGCAAGAACTACATTGCGGTGTTTAGTGATATTCGCGATCTGTTTGAAGATTATCACCAGTTGTCGGAGTTGGTACATCAAGACAGCCTGACAGAAGTATCGAACCGGCGCGCCTTTGAATACTATCTCGATGAGTTGATCTTACGCTGTAAAGAACAGCAAAAAGTCTTCGCGCTTTTGTATCTCGATCTCGATAACTTCAAGCAAGTTAATGACAGGTTTGGCCATCAACAAGGCGATCGAGTGTTGCAGCAATTGGCCAGCACCCTAAACGGCGCACTGAGGAAAGGCGACATGACCGCACGTTTAGGCGGCGATGAATTTGCCGTCTTACTTCACGATTGTGGCGATGAAGCGTCGATTATGGCGATGATCAATCGTTTTGAAGAGCGCATCTCTGCGATGTTAAATGACCTGGAATTGAATGTTAACCTTGGCGTCAGTATTGGTAGTGCCTTTTTCCCACAAGATGGTATTCGTCAAGACACACTACTCGATGTGGCCGACAAGCGTATGTACCATTTAAAATTCCAAAAGAAACTCTCTTCACACTGAATAGACTCACCGATGAACTACCCTGACCTCTTTATTCCCCCTTTTCAAGGACAGCCACCTTATTCCCCCTCTCTTTAGTACAGGACAGCCATGTATTTCTGCATTTTTAAACCAGGACAGCCATGTTTTACAGTTAAACCAGGACAGCCATGTTTTACGGTCACATTCAGAAAAAGCATTTAGAGAACATTCAGAACATTCAGAACATTCAGAACATTCAGGCAGAACATTCAGAACATTCAAGGACAGCCA
>JBFGYW010000243.1:0-3607 GCA_041587235.1 Vibrio sp. | reverse complement strand
TGGGCGATTCAATTTTAAGTTTTGTTATCGCAGATGACTTGTACCACCGTTTCCCGAAAGTCAATGAAGGGGACATGAGCCGTATGCGAGCAACGTTAGTTCGTGGCCATACCTTGGCAGAGCTAGGGCGCGAGTTTGAGTTAGGAGAGTACTTAAAATTAGGTCCAGGTGAGTTAAAGAGTGGGGGGTTTCGCCGCGACTCTATTCTCGCGGATGCGGTTGAAGCCGTGATTGGTGCGATTTATTTAGACAGTGATATCGAAACCGTGCGCGGTATCGTGTTGAACTGGTATGCCTCGCGCCTTAATGCGATTGAACCTGGCGTTTCGCAAAAAGACCCGAAAACGCGCTTGCAAGAGTATTTACAGGGCAGAAAAAAACCGCTGCCTTCGTATACTGTCGCTAAAATTAAAGGGGAAGCACACAACCAAGAATTTACGGTTGAGTGTCAAGTGACAGGTATGGAACAACCTGTTGTTGGTAAAGGTACCAGCCGTCGCAAGGCAGAACAAGCGGCTGCACAGATAGCACTTGAGCGATTACATCATGGCGGATAAAGAATTTGATATCGATGCGTTTTTTGCGTCGTCACAAAAAGAGTCGACTCCCGATAACCAACACTGTGGCTTTATTGCCATCGTCGGGCGTCCTAATGTTGGTAAATCAACCCTATTAAATCATATTTTAGGGCAAAAAATTTCGATTACCTCACGTAAACCTCAGACGACGCGACACCGTATTATGGGGGTTGAGACGGATGGTGATTACCAAGCGATTTACGTCGACACTCCGGGACTCCACATTGAGGAAAAGCGAGCGATTAACCGCTTGATGAACCGTGCGGCGAACTCTTCGCTCAGCGATGTCAACTTGGTTTTCTTCCTCGTTGATGGCACCCATTGGACTGATGATGATGAAATGGTGCTGACCAAGTTGAGCAAGTCTCAATTCCCCGTGGTTTTGTGTGTCAACAAAGTCGATAACGTCAAAGATCGCAACGACGTCATGTTACACATGATGGAGCTTTCAAAGAAAATGGACTTTGTCGATGTGGTGCCTATTTCGGCGAAACACGGTAAGAATACGGATGTACTTCGCAAGCACGTTCGCGATTTTTTACCTAAAGCCACCCATCACTTTCCTGAAGAGTACGTTACCGACCGCTCTCAGCGTTTTATGGCCTCTGAGATTTTGCGTGAAAAACTCATGCGCTTTACCGGCGATGAACTGCCGTACTCTGTCACAGTGGAAATTGAGCGTTTTGATTACAACCCAGAAACCGACGGCTTTCATATCAATGGCTTAATTTTGGTTGAGCGCCAAGGCCAGAAAAAAATGGTCATTGGTAAGGGCGGCGAAAAGATCAAGACCATAGGTCGGGAAGCGCGTCTGGATATGGAAGAGCTATTCGGTCGCAAAGTGTACTTGGAAACATGGGTGAAAGTGAAATCAGGTTGGGCCGATGACGAAAGAGCTTTGCGTTCTTTAGGTTATATCGACGACCTTTAATATTATCACCAGTGAGGCTATCGCATTATGTCGGAGGGATTGCAACGTTGTTTTGTGCTCCATCGCCGTCCTTACAGCGAATCGAGTTTAATTCTTGATGTGTTCAGTGAAGAGTTCGGTAGACTCACATTAATGGCCAAAGGCGCGAGGGGCAAGCGTTCTACCTCGCGCGGGGCTCTACAACCTTTCACTCCCTTGTTACTCAAGTGGTCTGGTAAAGGGTCAATGAAAACGCTGCGCCAAGCTGAAGCCATCAGCTTGGGCTTGCCTCTGAGCGGTATTCAGCTCTATTCTGCTTTCTACGTGAATGAACTGCTTTGCCGTTTGTTGCGCCAAGACATTGCCGTCCCTGAACTCTTTCACGATTATTTACAAGCGTTAACTGAGCTGGCTCAAGATCAAAACCCCGAACCAGCATTGCGGCGTTTCGAATTGGCTTTGCTGTCTGCGATGGGCTATGGCGTCGACTTTTTGCATTGCGCCGGCAGCGGTGAGCCCGTGTCTGCGACAATGACATACCGATACCGAGAGCAACGGGGGTTTATTGCCTCTGTGCGCCAAGATCAGTTGACGTTTTTAGGCGCTGAGCTGATTGCCATCAGTGAGCGGAGGTTTATGACCCCGGAGCAGTTAAAAGCCGCCAAACGCTTTACGCGTATTGCCTTAAAACCCTATTTGGGTAGTCAACCATTAAAAAGCCGAGAGATGTTTCGGCAGGGATTCATTCCAAAAATACGGAGTATTGAAAAATGACCTCAATTTATTTAGGCGTTAACATTGATCATATTGCGACCATTCGCAACGCTCGTGGCACCAAGTACCCAGATCCTGTTCACGCCGCCGAAGTGGCGGAGCGAGCAGGCGCGGATGGGATCACAGTACACCTGCGTGAAGACCGTCGGCACATACTGGACCGAGATGTACGTCTATTAAAAGAAACCATTCAAACTCGCATGAATTTGGAAATGGCCGTGACGGATGAAATGGTCGAGATTGCATTGCAAACTCAACCTGAGTACGTTTGCTTAGTGCCAGAAAAGCGTGAAGAGCTGACGACTGAAGGTGGCTTAGACGTTGTTGGCCAGTTAGAAAAAGTGAAAAGCGCGACGGCCAAGTTGTCGGCTGCTGGCATTAAAGTGTCCCTATTTATCGATGCCGACCGCGAGCAGATCAGCGCGGCAAAACAATGTGGCGCTCCGTTTATCGAATTGCACACAGGGCATTATGCCGAAGCGGGATCCGAAGATGAGCGCCAAGCTGAATTGAAAAAAATCGCGGCTGGGGCCAGTTTTGCTCACGACCTTGGCCTATACGTCAATGCCGGTCATGGTTTGACTTATCACAACGTGGCGCCCATCGCTGCCCTACCTGAAATTTACGAGCTGAATATCGGTCATGCCATTATCGGTCGCGCGGCATTTGATGGCTTGGCGAAAGCGGTGGCAGACATGAAAGCTGTGATGATTGAAGCGAGAAAATAACTGCGATGGCCATCATTGGTTTGGGGTGCGATATCGTCGAAATCGCGCGTATAGAACAGGCGCTCGACAAATTGGGAATTCGTTTTGCTGAGCGTATTCTCCACCCTGATGAGCGCGAGCGATACCGACATAGCAAAGCGCCGCATCGCTATCTCGCCAAGCGCTTTGCCGCCAAAGAGGCGGCAGCAAAAGCGCTGGGCACAGGGATAGCAAAAGGGGTGGGGTTTCATGATTTTGTCGTCGATAATGATGAGTCGGGTAAACCCTTTGTCACGCTAAGTGGCCAAGCACACGTGTTAGCTGTACAGCTTGGGTATCGCAACGTCCATTTGAGTTTGTCAGATGAGCGCCACTACGCATTGGCCAATGTGATCATCGAGTCTTAAGTCTTCTTTAGTCTATTGATAACTTCCTATCCTGTTTGATTTATTTGCTCAAGGGCAGCCTCTTGAGCAAACAAGCGCTGTGACAAAATGGCTTTGTTATGGCTTTCTCGGCCGATGACGGTGGATAACCAATGGCTGTTTAAGCATAATGACAACTCAGTGCCCATTACTGTATATAGCCAGGCGCTTCGAGTCGCACTTTTTCGATTTCATCCAACAACTCAAACAATT
>JBFGYW010000242.1:0-3617 GCA_041587235.1 Vibrio sp. | reverse complement strand
TAACGTGCAAGGGATTTTAGGCTATGTCGTGCGCTGGATTGATGCCGGGATCGGTTGCTCGAAAGTACCGGATATCAACCATGTTGCCCTGATGGAAGACCGAGCGACCTTACGAATTTCAAGCCAGCATTTGGCCAATTGGTTGTTGCATGGCGTGTGCAATCAACAGCAAGTTGAAGAAGCCATGGTGCGTATGGCCAAAGTGGTCGATGAGCAAAATGCAGGCACGGCAGGTTATTTGACGATGTCTAATAACATCGATGAAAACCGCGCGTTTCGAGCCGCACACGACCTGATTTTTAAGGGAAGTGAGCAAGAAAACGGTTACACAGAACCCCTGCTACACGCGCACAGAAGACTGGCGAAACAAGCAAGATAAACCAAGATTTATTCTCTGTACCTACAAGGCCTAGGCCACTTATATAAAAAGGATAACCATTATGACAACCTACAATCAAACGATTCAAAACGCCGCCGAGATCATTCGCCGACAAGGCCAAAACTGGACTGCGATTAACCCAGAATACATTGCGCGTGTTCAGTTGCAAAATCGCTTCAAAACCGGGTTAGATATTGCTAAGTTCACCGCGAAAATCATGCGTGAAGATATGGCAAATTACGATAAGGATCCAACCCATTACACCCAATCGCTTGGCTGTTGGCACGGCTTTATTGGTCAGCAAAAAATGATTTCAATTAAGAAGCACTTTGGCAGTACCCGCAGCCGGTACCTGTATCTCTCGGGCTGGATGGTGGCGGCGATGCGCTCTGAGTTTGGCCCCTTGCCCGACCAATCCATGCACGAGAAAACCTCGGTCCCCGAACTTATCGAAGAGCTTTACACTTTCTTAAAGCAAGCCGACGCTCGCGAATTACAACATTTGTTTAAGGATTTAGATGAGGCGAAATCCGCAGGCGATGAACTGAAAGCGCAGGCGGCGCGTGAAAAAATTGATCAATTCGAGAGTCACGTTGTGCCCATTATCGCTGATATTGATGCGGGCTTTGGCAATGAAGAAGCCACCTATTTACTCGCCAAAAAGATGATCGAAGCCGGCGCTTGTTGTATTCAAATTGAGAATCAGGTGTCCGATGCCAAGCAGTGTGGCCACCAAGATGGCAAGGTGACGGTCCCTCATGAAGATTTTTTGGCAAAAATCAATGCGGTGCGTTATGCCTTTATGGAGCTCGGTGTTGAAGAAGGGATCATTGTCGCTCGTACCGATTCTTTAGGGGCGGGCTTAACCCAGAAAATCCCAGTGTCAAAGGCACCTGGCGATCTTGCTGAGCAGTACAACGCCTTTATTGATGGCGAAGAAGTGACCGACCTGGCCCAGATCCAGTCTGGGGATATGTTACTGAAACAAGGCGATCGTTTGATTAAGCCAACCCGTCTTGCCAATGGGCTAGTGCGCTTTAAGGCGAATACGGGCGGTGACCGGGTCGTACTCGATTGTATTACTTCACTGCAACATGGCGCAGATTTACTGTGGATTGAAACCGAGAAACCGCATATTGGTCAAATTGCCAGTTTGGTCAACCGGATCCGCGAAGTGATCCCGAATGCAAAATTGGTCTACAACAACAGTCCGTCTTTCAACTGGACACTCAACTTTAGACAGCAGGTGTTTGACGCTTGGAGTGAACAAGGGCGTGATGTGGGGGCTTATCAAAGAGACCAATTGATGTCGGCACAGTACGATGACAGTGAATTGGCGCAGGAGGCAGATCAACGTATTTGTGCTTTCCAGCGAGAGGCAGCGCAGCAAGCGGGCATTTTCCATCACCTGATCACCTTACCGACCTATCACACGGCGGCGCTATCAACCGATAATTTAGCCAAAGCGTACTTTGGTGATAAGGGAATGCTGGCTTATGTTGAGGAAGTACAAAGACAAGAGATCCGTCAGGGACTTGCCTGTGTTAAACACCAAGATATGTCGGGCTCGAATATTGGTGATGATCACAAAGAGTACTTCTCCGGCACTCATGCTTTAAAAGCGTCGGGAAAAGACAATACCATGAACCAGTTTGCCGCCTTGCAATAAGCGCGAGTCCGCCATTTAATGAACTTGGTATAAGAATACAATAAAGCGAGCACGGTGCTCGCTTTATTGTGTTATTTATCGTTTTATTTGTGACATTTACAGAAAGGCCGCTTGCTGCGCTTTTTCTTTGATCTCTTGAGCGTCCATGTGTTGCAGGCTGAGGCTGGCTAAGCCCTGAATGCGGCGCGTTAAGTCAGCGACAAAGCTGTCATATTGGCAGTAAAATTCACTTTTACTGGCAGCGCTATCAGGTAACGGGGCTAAATCCCATGCAACGCGGATCCCAGAGGAGAGCCAGTTCGGGCAGGTTTCATTGTGCATGCTATCACACACAGTAATGATCAGATCGGGGTGAAAAGTCAGTTGTTCTTCCCAAGAGGTACTGCGCAATTCGCTGATATCAAATCCATGATCAGATAAATATTCGGCGAGCTTCGGATTGATTGCCCCTTTGGGGTGACTGCCGCCACTGGCAATCTCAAAATGGGTCGGTAAATGGCGTTGGGCAATCGCCTCCGCTAAAATACTTCGGCTGCTGTTATGGCGACAGATAAACAAAATTTTCATAATTCACCTCGTTATAATGACCATTGTCTAGCGGTAATCTAGACGCTTTATGTGTCAATTTAACGACTTGAGTGATGAATTATTACCCTGTTCAACCCTTTATGCGAAATTGGACTGGCACTCATATTTTCGGTGCATCTTCGCGTCACAGAAAGCAACTTTACTCATTGTCGGGCAGCAGCAAATAGTGTTTCCCCGCGCTACATAAACCCATACCGGCACCTTGTTCGGTTTCTATGGCTACGAGTTCGTTGGCTAACGAGTAAAAAGCGGCGCGTTGCAGTAAAGCCTTCATCCCAAAGCGCATAGAAATGTAGGGGCGCTGTTCACCGCGAAAATCCGCCAGCCACAAATCACAATCAAGACCCAAGATCGGCGTTTCACCAGTTAAAGTGCTAAATTGCACCGCAGGCCCCGTCGACGTGGTGACCCATTGCCAATCCATGACTAAAAAATGGGCATCTTCGACTTGAATTCTGACCTTTTCGGCGGGGGTTTTTAGAAAGACGTCATTGCCTTCAGGCCACAAGACTTGGCTAAATAGGCGAATTAAACCGGTGCGTTTGATGGCACTGCCTTCGTGAAACCAATCGCCATTCGCTTTGATCTGGATATCAATATCGCCACAAAAAGGAGGGTGCCACTGTTCTAACATAGGGATCTTACCCGAGGGAAGCTCGGTCAAACCTTGAAGAATATTGCTGTTCATGTTCACTCCTTGAACCGTTACTGAGGCGGTTTCAGTCTTTCGTTACTGTCATAGTGGTATGGCTGAATGTTAATTTAGTGTCATAAAAAGCAAGTTAGCAGGTAAAATAACCAATGAAAAGTGTTTAGAGTTGAATTGAACGTTAAGGCTCTTTAGTATGGCAAAATTAGCTGTGTCTGCGCGATACAGACGTTCTGAACAAGACAAACGGCCTACTATGCCAAATTCTCATTATCGAATCATTTCATCCAGGTTACTGCTAAGCCGCCGACTTGTTTGGGTTGTGGTTGCGT
>JBFGYW010000241.1:0-3633 GCA_041587235.1 Vibrio sp. | reverse complement strand
GTCGCTATATTGAGCCACACTGGTAATATCATCACTAAGGGCATAAAACCCATCTGAGTTGGATACAGACAAACTATTTGTTGTGTATGCGTCTATCGTTGAAGTGTAAAATTTACTTGCTTCAATATCCCTGCCGCCGATATCACCGTTAGAAGAGTATGAACTGTCAACACTCTCAACCGTTAAGTTATTACTCCCTGTTACTTCATTATAATTGTCAGCATTTAATTGTGTCTGAACTGTTAATACCATAGAGGTCAGATTCGAATTCGCCTCTAAATAACCTTTAGAAAAAGTGGTGGCATAATCCGTACCATTCGATACTTCGACGATAGTAACAAAACCATCATCCGGAATATCAGCGTCGGTGAAGGTGATGCTGCCGTCATCAATCGACTCTGTGGATTGCACAATACCATCCGAATCAGAAAACTTAATTGAAATATTGTTATCAAGCGCACTTCCTATGTCATAAGCATACAAGTACCCTGTAACTTCGCCAGTATCAGTATCAACAACACGATCGTAAATTTGTGCATTATTGACTAAGGTGTCTGATTCTTCGGTATACACGAATTCAATACTGTAATTGGTGGTACTGGCACTACTGCCCCCACCACTGCCGCCGCTTCCGCCGCCACAACCTGCCAATACCGCTGATACTAACGCCGCGAGCGGCAACATAGTCTGTTTTTTCATTCCCTCACCCTTTTTTGTCCGGCAAACTCTCGCCACTCGTCAATGCCGCCATTGCCATAAAATTTATAAACTGTTCATTAAAAACAACATTGTTATGTAAACAACATCAGAGAAAGACTATTTCTCTCATTAATACAGACGACGGTTATTCGTCACAATGCATGTCGATATATTTACTAAAGCAAATATCACACCAGTTTTTATAATTAAGATTGATGCGCCTCTAAAAACGTCAATATCGCCATAGTTTTGCCAGTACTACACAAGGCTATTGATAACGATAAACAAGTTATATGACGAAAATGACTTTAATACACAACCCACTTCACATAAATGCCGCTTATTGACGTTAAGCAACAACATATTGCCACGTTATGAATGTTTGCTCTTCACTGATCTTGATCAAAGGGCGATTAACGGGCCACTGCTAGACTGGCCTCAATTAACAAATTCATCAGAACTGGTCTGAATCCAATTTTAATCTTAATAGGAAATTTTTTATGTCAGACATCTTAGACAGCACGGTCAAAAGCCCCCCTTGTGATCAAAGCGAAGACAGTAGCTACCAAGCAAAGCATCGTCCTGCCAGTGAGTTTGCCTCGCGCAGTGATTATTTGGATCACGAATTACAAATCATGAAACCGCGACGCTACGGCCTCAACTTGCCCGGCCGTGACTTTCGCTTTGAATGGGAAGATCTCGTCCCTGCCATTGCTGGTACTATTGGTATCATTGCCATGTATTCGGCAGTCATGATGAGTTGGGCCGAAGGCTTAACCGCCGCTTGGGACCACATCACGTTAGGCAAGGCTTTTGCTATCGAAGTCTCACGTGTCGAAATGCTCTTCCCGGCGTTGTTTTTCTGCGTCATCGCCTCTGGTTTTGTCAACCCAAGGGCCAACTTGGCTGGTAACCACGGCCCGATGATCCCATTAATTGGCGCAATCGCTCTGGCTGGCGCTCATCCATTAGCACTGGCGATATTGCTTGGTGTATTTGGTTTATTGCTGAGCTACTTTAAGGGCGGTTCAAAGCTGGTCAATTTAACCTCGCAAGGCACTGCGGGCGGCTTACTGCTTTACCTCGGATTTACCGGAACGTTAAGCCAAATCACCGCCATTCAAGCTTGGGCTAAAGGGTTAGAAAGTGCCCAGCACCAAGCCGGCAGTTTGGGCTATATCGGGCTTGTCGTACTGGGTATTAATATCATTATTTATGCTTTTTTGGCCAAGGTGAATAAACGCTGGCTGGCCATCCCAGTCTGCGCCGTGTGCGGGTTTTTACTCGCCATGAGTTTCGGTGCCGGCTTTGATTTGGTCTTCGAAACCCAAATGGGCCTCCCCAATCTCAACCCCGTTTATTGGTGGGGCAGTCAAGAACAAGGCTGGATGCTGGGAATGCCAACACTACACCACTTTGTCGCCTCATTGCCCTTCGCTATCTTAGCGGTTGCGATGTGGTCACCTGACTTTTTGGGCCATCGAATTTTCCAAGAAATGAACTACCCGAAAAAAACCGAAAAAGTCCTGATGGATGTCGATGACACTATGACTATGTGTTCGATTCGACAAATGGTAGGCACCGCACTTGGCGGCGGCAATGTGACCTCCTCTTGGGGCACTTATATGATCCCGGCGGCCATCGCTAAACGCCCTATCCCTGGCGGCGCTATTTTGCTCGGTTTACTGGTCATGCTGATTGCCATCTTGGGCTTTCCGATGGATGTTGCCGTGTGGCCCCCTGTCATGCGCATTGCTTTATTGGTCGGCGTATTCTTGCCACTTCTAGAAGCCGGCATGCAAATGGTGCGTGACAGCAAAGACTCACAAGCAGCGGGGATTTGTATTTTCGGTAGTGCAGTGGTCAACCCCGTTTTTGCTTGGGCACTGACCATGCTCCTCGATAACAATGGGCTGATTGGCGACAAAGACCGCGCTAAGAAGTTATCTAAACTCGATCGCATCATTATCCCAGGGGCCGTCTTGATTGTTTGTCTGCTTGCTATGCTTGCGGTGGGCATGCTCGAGCCTCAATTTGGTATTAAGGCCTGGTTCTGATCTCGAGTGATAAAAAGTAATCACTGCCAAGCCGGCGATTGAGTCAATCTGCCGGCTTCATTTTGAATTATCTAGCACATTAAGGGGGCGGCACACTACTTCCCTTATTTTTATTTCAAAAGTTGAGCATTTATTGATTTAGTTTAAGGTTTGCGACTTTTTTTTATTTTATTGTGGTTTCGAAAGGCAAAGATATCGATGGGTATAAGAGCATTTATCCATGAATAACATATTGATGAATAAGTGTTTTAATTTTTACGAGTGTCACAGGATACTCGCTTGAACAACAAAAAGGTAGGTATGACATGTCAGAGCAATTTGCAAACGCATGGGAAGGTTTTGTCGCCGGCGAATGGCAACAAGAAGTCAATGTTCGTGATTTTATTCAAAAAAACTACACGCCTTATCAAGGGGATGAGTCATTCCTAGTCAGCGAGGGAACCCCCGCCACCAATCAGTTGTGGGAAAAAGTCATGGAAGGCATCAAAATCGAGAATGCCACTCATGCCCCAGTCGATTTCGACACATCCGTGATTTCCACCATCACTGCACACGATGCCGGTTACATTGATCAAAACCTAGAAAAAATCGTTGGCCTGCAAACCGAAGCGCCACTCAAACGCGCTATTATTCCCAACGGCGGGATCCGCATGGTTGAAGGTTCTTGCCAAGCCTACGGCCGCGAGTTAGACCCACAAGTCAAAACCATTTTTACCGAATACCGCAAAACGCATAACCAAGGCGTATTTGATATCTATACTCCAGAGATCATGAAATGTCGTAAATCAGGCGTATTGACCGGTTTACCTGATGCTTATGGCCGTGGCCGTATCATTGGTGACTACCGCCGTGTCGCCCTTTACGGTATTGATTTCTT
>JBFGYW010000240.1:0-3819 GCA_041587235.1 Vibrio sp. | reverse complement strand
TCGCCGCTTAACGCACTCTCGCTATCACCCTCACTCAACTCATTGCTAAGCTCATCACTAAGCACGTCATCAAGTAAATCGCTACTCTCGGCCAGCTCAGCCGCTAATGCCTCATCCTCGTCGCTGTCGTCGATATCACTTAAGCCCGCCAAGGCTTCGAGTTCATCAAGAGACTGATGGTTTTCGTCGTCATCGTCTAATGCAAACGGGTCTGGCGAGCTGTCCTTGTTGTTAACATCAAATTGAGACAGTAATTGATCGATATCATCATCGCTTGCCATGTTGCCGTCGAGCGCTTGTTCGACGGCGTCCATCTCGTTGGTCTCCTCGCTGGCAGAAGACAATAAATCATCCAAATCGTCTTGCGACAATTCCAAGCTTTGCTCATCACCGTCAAGATCGGTGAGATCAAAATCATCGTCATCCAGGGCTAAAGATGCATCACTGCTCTCTTCCTCGAGCATCAATTCGTCACCCGCTTCATCCAAAGCGCGTTCCATGTCTTTTAGACCAAGCGCAGCCTCATCACCATTAACACCAATACCGTTACTTGACGCTTCGATATTCGCTAATTCATCGTCGAGATCACTAAACTCTTCTTCGTCATCAAGGTTGAAATTAATCCCATCCGATAAGTCATCAAACTCCGACGCTTCTGGGTTTTCTTCAAGTGACTCTTCACTGATGTCAGTCTCTTCATCCGGCATCAGCAACAACTCATCTTGTTCTTCTTGCTCAGCAGCCGGTGGCGCTTCTGCCTCAGGTTGAGTTTCTTCTGCTGCTTGCTCTGGTTCCGCTTTACGACGGCTGAGGATGATCAGCAGCAAAGTCGATAACAGTGCACCAGGAATAAAGGCCGCTGCCGCGACTAACCATGGGTTGGAGGCAAATTGATCAAACGTGGTCGGCGTGAGTCTTTGTGTCTCGAGTTGCTGCTCTTGCTGCTCAGACAAAATGCGCTGAACTTCTTGTTCGATTCGGGCCTTGTCATTGACATCACCTTGTAAAGCGGCTAATTCGTGTTGCACATTGGCCAACATCACCCGCAGTTGATGATTTTTCTCGGTCAAAGACTGCAGTTCTTGCGATTGTTCATTCGACAACGCGGCCGGTTGTGTGGCATCGGTTCTCGCCATCTCCAATACCGGCACGGGTTTGGCATTATTGGCCTCGAGACTGGCGAGATTGACGGCGGGTTTTGCAGGGCTGGTAGTGTCTGTTTGGCTTGGCGCCGCCTCTGGGGCTGGGCTCGCAGTGTCTGTCGGCGCTTGAGTTGCCGTAGACACCTCTGCACTCTCTTGAGTTGCGGGCTTTTCTGCTCCGTCATTGCCATTGCTCTCTGGCGCTGCCACCGCACCGCGATCAGCCTGCGCTAAATTGCTTGGAAATTGACCGGTTAAACGCGCTTTATCCGCGGCCATAACCGCAATGGCTTGTTGCGTACTGAGCGCGCTGATTTGATTTAACGAAGGGATACGCAAGCGAGAGCCAGGCACTAATTGATGAATGTTTTGATCTTCAAACGCCTGTGGATTGAGCTGAAAGATGGCCAGTAATGTTTGCTGAACGGTCACACTGTTGTCCGGGCGCACCTGACTGGCGATCGACCACAGGGTTTGACTGTTGCTCGTGGGACCAAAATAGCGCGCTGGCGAGGCCGAACGACTTGGCTCAACCGCGGGGCTTTGTGCGCCATCGTCATTGAGAATTTGCTGAACTTCGCCGTTAGGGCCGAGCACTCTGATGCCTTCTGCAAACACAGAAGAATCGGAAGCGATTAAGCTAAACAACAAACAGAATATAATATGAGAAGAACGATAACGCATAAGAAGGCTTAGCCCAGACTAAACAGAAAACGTAATTTTTCTACTATATCGGATATTTGAGTGAAAACTACAGGACTGAAGGCAAAAAATGTGGGGCTTTTACCAATTTATCCTGCCAAGCACCAAGGGTTGAACAAACTATCGACAAAAAAAGCCCCACCGAGGTGAGGCAATAATAAGATTAATAGTAATCTCGAATTAATACTTCGGCGATTTGAACCGCATTGGTTGCGGCCCCTTTGCGAACATTGTCCGCCACAACCCATAAATTTAAACCGCTAGGGTGGCTGATGTCGTTGCGAATACGACCGACCAACACCTCGTCTTTACCACCGGCATCGCGGACTTGAGTCGGATAATCTTGGCCATTAAACACCTCGATACCGGCACATTGAGACAACAACCCGATGACTTCTTGAGCATCGATTGGCGCACGGGTCTCTAAGTGTACCGCTTCGGCATGACCATAAAAAACCGGTACTCGCACACAAGTCGGATTGACAGCCAACGTAGGGTCATTGAAAATTTTCTGAGTTTCCCACACCATTTTCATTTCTTCTTTGGTGTAGCCATTGTCAGTAAATTGATCGATTTGTGGGATACAGTTAAAAGCGATTTGTTGACCAAAGGCTTCTGGTTCAGCAGGAAGCCCATTGAGCAAGCGAGCCGTTTGCCCAGCCAGCTCATCAATTCCCGCTTTACCTGCTCCCGATACCGATTGATAGGTGGTGACGTTAATGCGTTCAATACCCACTGCATCTTGAATCGGTTTGAGGGCCATCAGCATTTGAATGGTCGAGCAGTTTGGGTTGGCAATAATATTGCGGTTGCGAAACTCACCAATCGCTTCTGGGTTCACTTCAGGGATCACTAACGGCACATCGTAGTCGTAGCGAAATTGTGACGTGTTATCGATGACGACGACACCGGCATCGGCCGCGATTGGCGCCCATTGAGCAGACAACTCTCCTCCGGCTGAGAACAAGGCAATTTGCACTTGAGTCCAATCAAAGTTGGCCACATCTTCTACTTTGATGGTTTTACCATTATAGCGATAGGTCTTACCTTCACTGCGCTCACTGGCGAGTAAAAATAGCTCACCAACGGGAAATTCTCGCTCAGCAAGAACTTCTAACATGGTTTCGCCAACCGCACCGGTCGCGCCAAAAATGGCCACGTTAAATTGTTGACTCATTGTGTTACCTCAATATTAAAACCTAAATTATCTAACGCGTCTAATTGACACGTTTCATCACCCACTAGGGTAATGGCACTGTACTCACGACGATCCCAGTACTGTTTGCGCATTTTATCAAACTCACCTGGGGTAGCGATGGTACGTCGAAAGAGCGCATCGTCTTTGCGCACATCATACACCACCTGAGTTAAGCTGTGTAATACGGCTTCATCCCAAGCGCGGTCGAGATACAAAGTCGGAATCGGCGCTGCGGGCAACAAGTCTTCTGCTTGTGCGCGTTGCTCTAAGCCGAGAAACTCACAATACGCATTAAAGACCATAGTAGTGCCACGGGCTTTGCCTTCTAGACCGTAACCGGCGATATGCGGTGTCGCAAACGCCAGTAGCGGCAACAATTCCATATCCACTTCAGGCTCAAATTCAAAGACATCCAGGACAGCAGTAAAGCCATCACCAGCTTGTAAACGAGCTTTGAGCGCTTGATTGTCAACAATTGGACCGCGAGCAGCATTAATTAAAATCTGATCGTCTCTTAGTGCGTTTAATCGCGCTTGATCAAACAAATGATGAGTGGCGAACTCACCAGATTGAGTCAGCGGAGTATGCACCGTAATGACATCGGCTTGTTCAAGCAAGGTATCGAGTTCGGTCCATTGACGGCTATCGCCTTGCTGTTGTTTCGGCGGATCATTAATCAAGACTTTAATACCTATGGCTTGAAAGCATTTGGCCAAATAGCTGCCCACCTGACCGGCACCGATAATACCGATGGTTTTATCAAAAATAGAAAAACCT
>JBFGYW010000239.1:0-3916 GCA_041587235.1 Vibrio sp. | reverse complement strand
GGCTAATGACTTGCTCTCTCTCTATCGCTTGTTGCTGTAAATCGATGACTTGGTCGCCTAACGTCGCAAAATGGCTCGTCAGTGTATTGAGTTCATCAATACTGCTTTTTTCCACATAGCGAGGCACTCGAGTGGCGACGGCAATCACTTGTTCAATTTGCTGATGACTGATCGCAACATAGTGTTGCAATTGCTGTTTAATCTCACTGAGCTGATCCGTAGATTGTGTTTGACTCCCTGTATTGAGTAATTTCACTTGCTTGAGTACGTTTTGCGTCAAGTCTGCGTTGGTAAATGCTAAGGGTAATACATCATTGGAAAGAGATTGAAAGCGTTGGGCAATCTTATTGTTACCTTGGTAACTGGTTAAAGCTAATCCCATCACCATCATCAGCAAAGTAAAAAAGACCAGTGATATGGTAAGAATTAAAGAAAAAGAAAAAGGCTTTCTAGTAGAGGTTTTCATTAGTTTGCCAACAAAGTGAGAATTTGATTCCAAAATTAGCCACAGAGTATGGGGTTAATGTTAAGGAAATATTTCACTTTGTTGTCTGGTATGTGACAAAGTAAGTTATTAATCAATAGCTTGCTTATTAAATGTCGTCAAGGTTAATCGTATTTTGCCACCGCAGAATCAAATAAGTTTTTGACTAAACCGACATATTCATCAAGAAAGTTAATTTGTTCTACAGTGGCTTTCTTCGCCCAAACCCCGGCGAGCACTTCACTCAAATCGGCGACAACAGCATCGACTTCTTTGAGCAAGGTAAAGCGTACGCTAGCATGTAACTCTGGGTTTTGCTCGAACAAAGCCATAATATTGGAAGCAATCATATCAGTGACAATATCTTCGACCGTTTCTAATCCTGTATCGCCGCTCTCATCGGCAAAAACATTGAGATTGAGCGCTAAATGCTCAATCAGTGCCAAATAGCCATCGGTATCTACAACCACAGTTTTCTCCAAGGTCATGGGTTAAATTCGTCGCATAGAGATTAATATTATATACTAATTAACTTGTTACAACACTATTGCCAACGGAGCATTTATTTTGTTTGCGCCAACGAAACGCAATTTTTGCCATTTTTCTTCGATTGGTACAAGGCCGTATCCACTGCGCTTAACCAATCACTGTAACGGGCAAAAGTCCCTGAAGACAAACCAATTCCCACACTGATGGTAAAAGTAATACGCGCCCCCTCAAAATACACGATAGATTCTTCGATGCGTTTTCGCAAACGTTCCGCAAAATACTTCGCTTGATCTAGGGTAGTCTCTGGCAGCAATACGGTAAATTCCTCACCGCCATAACGACCGCAGACATCACTTTTACGCACCGTTTTCTTCAACAGTTGACTGACATGCCGAATCACTTCATCACCCGCTGGGTGACCATAAGTATCGTTAATCGCCTTAAAATCATCAATGTCAAACATCACCAAGCTACAAATGCGTTTTTTGTTCAAGCAATAATGAAATTGTTTTTTGAGTTCCTCTTCCCAATAAGAACGATTAAACAGACCACTTAAGCCATCTGTGCGACTGAGCTCGGTGAGCGCTTGATTGTTTTTTCTGAGTAAAATTTTACTGTGAGCACTTTCAGACACATCGTTTATTTGAATCGCCGTGTGTGTCACTTCACCTCTGCTATCGACGATAGGAGTAAAGATAATGTCTTGATACATATATTGATGATGATGCGACATTGGAGAAAAGTTGCGAAATTTAAATAAGTAAGGTTGATATTCCCAACTAGAGAAGCAGCGCGTTTTTAACAAAGAGGCCGTCTTTACTTTGTTATTTAACCAAGATAGCGGCAAATCGGGGAAAACGTCACTGAGACGACGACCGAGGATATCTTGTGCTTCTATACCACTGTAAGATTGCATGAAACCATTCCAAGCACACACGTTGTGGTCATCATCAAGCACTACAAGTCCCGAATCTAATGAATCGAGCACCAGCATGAGCCAATGCGTCGCGTGTTTATCATCGTTATTGTTCACCTTTGCCTCCCTTCAATTGTTGATAGAGCCTATCAAGAGAGAACTGGTCAATACAGACGACGACTTTAATGTGTAAGGAATCGATTGTGTATTCATAACTGATGGCAAAAAGATGACTGTTATCGGTTTCGATATTGACCGGCCCGGTATAAACCTCGGGTTGTCGCAATGAAAACGATTGACTGAGTAATTGACCAAAATGGGTGACAAACGTCGAGATCAATAGATTGGATAAATTGAGTAGGGTTTCATTTTTCGAGGTGTATTTCTCGTTATAACCCATTTTTTCGGCAAAATCCTCAAGGCCATCGCCACTGACGCATACCAGCGCTTCGCCGTGAATTTTACCACCGACAAACCGTTGTGATACCCGATGTGAACGACGGTGATCGGGTAATGAAATCGCTTCCTCGAGAAAGTCGTCGACCTCAAAAGAAAAAATACTCGGAATGGGCATAGAAATCCATTGCCCAAGGTGTTCTGCCAATAACGCGGTGCTTTTACCAAGGACAATATTACACCCTTCGAATAACGCTTCCTCGTGCGTCGCGTGTTGATGTCGACTCGGCGTCGCAATATGAATACACGATTCAAACCCGACGACAGAAAAAGCGTTTTTTAACTGCTGAAACACAAAAGGCTTACTCAAGAAAGTACTCGCCCCTAACTCGAGGCATTTTTTCGCAGCCTCTTTTTGGATATCACCAGAAATGACAATGATCTTGGGCCGGTAGCTAATAGCATTACCTCGATCAATCGCTTTGAGCACTTGATAACCATCAAACTTTGGCATAGTCAAATCGAGTAATACCAAATCAAACTCTTCCTGTTTTAATAACGACATTGCTTGTAAGCCGTCACTTGACTCACTGATTTTTACCTCATCGGAGAGGATCAAGTGGCTAATTATGGCTTTTCGCGCAACCGCGGAATCATCGCAGACAAGAATTTTCATTGGGTAATTTTGGAATCGAGATCAAAAAAAACAGTTTAACTTGAACTCGGTTTTAGTACTACGAGTTACATTACAAAAATAGCGCTAATTTTCTTAGAGATGAGACATTTTTAATTAAAACTTGCCCAAGATCACACTAAATTACGACTCCATCGGTGAGATGACTATCTTGTACTATGCTTTAGTCAGTTGACAACAATGATTTTCTGGAGAGAGAAAATGTGGCAGTCAATTTCTGATCAAATGTCAAACGCCTTGGGGTATTCGGTTCAAATAGAAAACAAGGTTGAGTTAACTCGGCCTGGCTTATTTGATCACTACCAACTCACTCTGCAAAACGGTCAACGGTTTTACCTCAAACTGTCCGACAAATCACACCAGCAACTGCTTGAATCCGAGCTTGACACCTGCCAGGTCTTAGCAAGAACCCAAACCCTCGCCTCTCCTGATGCCATGCGATTAGGTCAATGTAAAGAAGGATGTTTTTTGTACTACCCTTGGCTGTCATCACAAGCTCTTAGCCCTGGCTACAGTGCCGAACTCGGTGTAAAACTCGCACAACTGCACAATTGGGGCGAACAAAAACAATTTGGTTTCGACAGCGATAACTACATTGAATCTACCTTACAACCCAATCGCTGGACCGACAAATGGTCCATTTTTTTTGCTGAGCAGCGCATCGGTTGGTTACTCACCTTATTGGCAGAACAAGGCTTGTATTTTGGTGCCATCGATGATCTGGTAAAGCAAACTCAACAGTACCTAAAACACCACCATCCTAGCCCATCGCTTATCCACGGATACTTGTGCTCAGAGAATATAAAAATCGGGCCAAAAGGGCCAACCTGTATTCAGCCGGCCTGTTATTGGGGGGATGCGGAGTGCGATCTTGCCATGTTAGAACTCCACTCTCCGTTGCCAGATGATTTTTATCAGGCCTACCTGGCTTATCGTC
>JBFGYW010000238.1:0-3946 GCA_041587235.1 Vibrio sp. | reverse complement strand
CGCCTGCAGTCGAACGAGCAAAATATCGAGATCAAACGGCTTAGCCAAGTAGTCATCCGCGCCTTGTGAAAAGCCTTTTAACATATCCTCTTTGCCATCGAGTGCTGTTAGCATCAGTACAGGCGTCGCGATTCCCGCTTGACGAAGGCGTTCGCATACTTCAAACCCGTTCATTCTTGGCAGCATGAGATCGAGGATAATCACATCAAAATCGGTCTGCTTAGCTAACTCTAATCCCAACTCGCCGTTATCCGCGTAATCGGCTTCGATATGTTGTGATTCACAAAAGTCACATAGGATGCCGGCGACTTGGCGGTTGTCTTCGATAATGAGTACTTTTTTCATGCGGCTTGGCTTAGTCAATCGGGCTTTGAGAGCGTCATAGTATGGCATAGAAGAGCACATCCGCCGTGAAAAAAATGTCAACGACCTTTTGTCGATGGCACGTCGAGTAGTCTGATGCCATTGTTAAAAATGATGAACTCGCTATGAACTCAACTCAGACCAATGTAGTGGATATCCACCATCCCGTGACCGTTTCAGTCATTGTGCCTTACTTTAATGAACAAGCGGTATTAGAAATCTTTCATCAACGCTTGCTTAAGGCGATCAAAGACATTAGTGAAACCTTTGAAGTCATCTATATCGATGATGGCAGCGATGATTCGAGTTTATCGATTGTCGAAAGCCTGCCGCCATCCTCTGTAGTTATTCGTTCCATTGCCTTAAGCCGCAATTTTGGTAAAGAAGCGGCAATGAGTGCGGGGCTTGCTGTCTGCCAAGGCCAGTGTGCGATTATTATTGATGCCGACTTACAAGATCCCCCAGAGTCGATCCCTCTCATGATGGATAAATGGCGTCAGGGGTTTGATGTGGTCAATATGGTACGCCGTAAACGCGACGGTGAAACCTGGTTTAAAACCTTTAGTGCCAAGTGCTTCTACAAACTTATCAACGCGATTTCCTCAACGCCAATGGTGGAAAATGTTGGCGATTTTCGTTTGATCAGTCGCCCTGTCATTGATCAATTAAACCAATTACCAGAAAAAAACCGTTACATGAAAGGGCTGTTTTCTTGGCCTGGCTTTAATCATTGTCAGGTTTATTTTGATCGCGATTCGCGAGTAATGGGGCACAGTAAATGGGGATACGTAAAGTTACTGGCTTTGGCGATGGATGGGATAACCGCTTTTTCAACCGCACCATTGAGAATGGCAAGTATCGTTGGTGCTTTATGTGTGATGTCGACAATAGTGGTATTCACTCGTCTGACGATTCTTAGCGCATGGTATGGCGAAACAATCAGTGCGCTCTCTTGGCTTAGCGCGCTTGGTTTACTCTTGTTCGGTTTCACTTTTTTATTTTTAGGCTTAATTGGTGAATACGTTGGCCGCACTTTGGTTGAAGCGCAAAATCGCCCCTTGTATGTGATTAAATCCGCCACTAAAAAGCCGCCTACTTATCAAACCCATAGCCCGTATGCCGATTCTGCGACGCCATCAGTCACAAGCCATCATACCAAGCAAGAGGAAAAAAGAGCATGAAGTTAGTGCGTTCTTCTCTTTGGTTAGGCCTAATTGCTGTTTGGCTTATCCGCCTGTTGAGCTTATCGGCATACCCATTAATGGACACGACCGAAGCTCGCTATGGTGAAATGGCGAGAATCATGGTTGAAACCGGAAATTGGATCACACCACAGTTTGACTATGGTGTGCCATTTTGGGGTAAGCCCCCCTTGTTTGCTTGGATGAGCGCACTGGGCATCAATACCTTGGGTGTGAATGAACTGGCGGTACGTTTCCCACACTGGTTATTGGGCCTTATCACGGTGGCTACGTTGGCTTGGTTCGCTCGCCGACAAGGGATCTCTGGTTTAAAAGCCGCGTTTGTTTTGTCTACGAGCGTCATCTTTACCATTGCCTCGGGGGCGGTGATGACCGATATGGCGTTAACCTTTTCACTGACATTAGCCATGATCGGTTTCTACCTTGCCTGGCATGAACATCGTCACTGGACTTATGTCGGCTTTATTGGTCTGGCCGTGGGGATGTTGGCGAAAGGCCCTTTAGTGATTGTTCTGATGGGGTTGGCAATCTTACCTTGGGTGGTGATCGTTTTTGGTTTTCGAACCGGGCTAAAGCGTTTTTTCACTGAGTTACCTCTGATACGAGGAACCTTACTGATGTTCGTGATTTCAGTGCCTTGGTATGTATTGGCTGAGCGGGCCACCCCGGGGTTTTTGGATTACTTTATTGTCGGTGAACACATCAAACGCTTTTTAGTCAGTGGTTGGCAAGGGGATCTTTACGGGACCGCACACGAACGTTTGCGAGGGACCATCTGGCTCTATGCGTTGGCTGGTTTTATGCCTTGGTCATTGGTGCTTATTTATCGCCTGATGAATCCAAAGCGCTCTCGTCAATGGTGGCGGTTTTCGGCCGAGACCTTGTATTACGTCTTGTGGGGGATTGCTCCTATGGTTCTTTTTACTCTGGCGGGCAACATACTTCCAGCTTATGTTTTACCGGGGATCCCAGGTTTAGTGCTCTGGCTTTTAAGTCCGCCACGGACTCGAAAAACCAACGCTGACGAAAAATACACAGCGAAAGGGCTGTCGCAACATCACGCCAGTTTGCACAAGAACCCAATGGGCGAGCAAACAAGTGGCAATATTGTGGCAAGCAACTTTGTGGGACACGCAACAAATACTGATATGCCGATGAGAGGTGCCTCACATTCAGGGACCATCGAACCTTGTACATGCCCGCAAACCAGCCACAATACATCGAGTTTCGCCCATGAAGGGATCATAAATTCTCGAGTTAAGCCGATGTCGCAAGCGTATCAAAGTGTTGAGCGACACCCCAATCATCTGCAACAAAATGGCCACCATGAGCATTACCCTATTGCGGCAACCGGTAACCAACGTTGGTTGGCGATGGGCGGTTTTATTCCTCTTGCGTTAATTATCGCGGTGGTGGTGATCCAATTGGGCGCCGACGAAAAACGCAGCGACAAGAGCTTGTTGAACAAGGCGCAGCATGACCTGCCGGTCTATTACGTTGGTAAAAGGCCATTTTCAGGTCAGTTTTACAGTCGAGGTCAGGCTAGACTCGTCGATGAGGTCACACATTTCCCTGGCAAATTTCAAATTATTGGCAAGCCCAAACCGGTCTTACGTTGGGCAAATCAATCGGGTTGGCGCTGCTTACTCAACTGGCAAGGAAAAAGTTCAAGAGGTTTATATGTCTGCCAATAAAGTGATGTTACTCAAACAACAAGTTAAATTAAAACAACAATATCAACGGTTTTTGTTAGTCGGTGCTTTGGGTTTTTGCTTTGATGCTTTGTTGTTTGCCTATTTTAATCACCTGCTCTTGTGGCCATTATTCACATCGCGGCTGGTGGCGTTTATCGCTGCGGTGCATTTTACGTGGTTGGGGAATCGATTTTATACCTTCCAATCTCAAGCCGGGTCGTGGTCTGGTCATGTTAAGGAGTGGGCGGCGTATGCCTTCAGTGCTTGTTTATCGGCGATACCGAATTTGTTGGTCTTTAAAGGGCTGGTGTCTCTGTTACCGTCGCAGCCTTTTTGGCAACTCGTCGCCTTGGCACTGGGCGTGATTGCCGGCTGTTTGAGTAATTACAGCTTAAATCGGCTGTGGGTGTTCAAACGCCGTCGACCGCTTCTCGTCACCCCTAAATAACGCCGAACCCTTTCTTTTTAACCGCTTACCCAGGTGGCAAATAAGGTTGCGTATTTGCCATCAGGGTTTATTGACAACCGACTCTCTCTGGTTGGTATTATTGTTAGCCGATGACTTGTACGCCTGAGATGACTTGTACTCCCGATTAGTGGTTAATTGCAACGATGCGAGATCGGATTATCCTTGGCGAGCGTAGCCAGTGTCAGAGTCGCAAGATTTAGTGACAGAGCCTTTTTATG
>JBFGYW010000237.1:0-3948 GCA_041587235.1 Vibrio sp. | reverse complement strand
GTTGATTTTGAGCCAGGTGGCAATTTGTATCAAGCGTATGTTGATTGTGCGAGCTCTGGTGAAGGGGATGATGGGGCGGATCATATTTATGTCGCCACCAGTTCAGAACAATTGGTCGAATACATAGAAGAACTGATTGCTAAAGGCGCTGCGTCAAGTGGGCGTACGGCATTATATTAATACAGCGTTAAGTTAAGGAATTACAATGAACAGAGTAACCTGGATGGTGGCTGCAATCTTGCTTGGTGCCAGCTTTACCACTCAAGCGGCCAGCAGTCATTTTTATTGCGCGGCACCGTCAGAAAAGGTCAAAGCGGGGATTGGCAGTGAAATCTATTACACGGTGACCATGGGTAAAGCGTATCGTATCACGTCTCACCAACAGGGCGCTTTTCAGCCTCAGCAGCCCATTCGCGGTGATGTGTTTGAAGACCAGGTCCTCGCCAATGCCTCTTCACGGTGGGTGAGCAATGCCGATGATTGTTTGTCGATTATTTCCGATGACGAACAATTTGTGGCGAAACAAAAGATTTACTTTGAATTTGATCAATCGACGCTCTCACCAATGGCCAAAGAGGCATTGCGCGACAAAGCGGTCGAGTTAAAACAAGAGAACAAGTCGGTACTCTTGGTTGGCAATACGGACAGCAAAGGCAGTGACAATTACAACCAAAAGTTGGGCCTTAAACGCGCGATCAGTACCGTGGATGTGTTGCTCAACAATGGTGTTAACCAACAGCAAGCCAGTATCGAGACCGTTGGCGAAAGTCAGCCTGTGGCGACCAACCTCACGGATGTCGGACGTTCAAAAAACCGCCGGGTCGAGTTTATTGAGCTTTCGCAATAGCGAGCCAAGCGGATTTAGTCGACTTGTTTGAAAGCGAAATCGTCATTTTTTGAATTAAGTCGACTTTGAACCCTGATCACACAAGGAAACGATAGTGACATCAGGTGGAATTTTGTTAGACTATTCCTTTATATAACAATTTATTAGTGCGTACCGATTTCAGGAATGTTTAGCCTAGGACGGATCAAAAGTGAATTTTAATTTAAAAAATGTATCAGTCGTTATTTCTGCCTTTTTTTTGAGCAGTTATTCAGGCTATCTTTCTGCGGCTGATCTGCTCAACGCCAACGAACAGCAGCAACTGAACCAAATTAACCAAGCCTATCAGAGCCAATATCAAGCAACGCGCATTGATGACAAGAACAATCAGTTAAACGAGCTGAATGCCAATGTTGAATCGGCGAAAATCAAGTTGGTCAATAACTTTGATATTGTGAGCACCGACACGCAGGCGCTGCAAAGTAAGATCCAACAAGGTGAGTTTGACCAGCAACTCTCTGAACACTTGCGACAGGTCGCGCAAACCATTGCTAACCTCAAGCAACAGGTGAGCAGTTCTTTGGCACAAATTGATGTGTTAGAGCGTGAAATCTCTGACAGCCGCTCTGAAATTATTCAGCTTGACCGCACCAAAAGTGATGCGTTAGTGGAACTTTATGACGACATCAAACAGCGCTATATTCGCAGTGCTCAACAAGTCTATAACGATGATTACCAAGGCCAACTGCAGTGTGATGTCACCGAGAGTATTTCTGTGTGTGTCAATCGCAACCTGTCTTCGATGCGCAATGCCTTTATGCTCAGCAAAGGTGGCCTAGATCGCGTCAAACTGAATCAATTTAAAGTGGTCGATGCGACGCAAAAACTCAGCGGCGATTTGGTGTATTCGGTGAGTGCCAGTTATCAACTGGTGTACAGCCCTAACATTGAAATGGAACTGCGCAAAACATTAGGCCTGGATAAAATCCGCTTTGTTTTACGCTCGAATTCGAGTGATACGGTGTTTTACATTGGCGATGAGCGAATCGGCAGTGGTGAAACGGTCAATGTGTCTGGTGACTATGTTGGCTTGTACAATGTTAAAGCGGTCAATAACGGCAAAGTGCAATCCTTGCGTTTAACACTTGAAAACGACGGTGACTACTATTTCCCCTTTTCAAACCCCGGTCATAGTAAGTCGAGTGCTACCACAGCAAAGAGGACAAACGTCACTCAGTCTGAGCGTAAAGCGCGACCAGTGACGTCAAAAACCTCAGGCAGTTCGACTACCGCTGCAGTCACACACAGCCAGCCCAAAACCGTTCAGATTCAACCCACTCATGTTGATCAATCGGGGAAAGTGATTGAGCAGCCTAAGCCGGTCGTTACCACCTCGGCTCAGCAACAAGTCACTCAAGCGACCGACGCCAAGCCTTTGTCGGGTTCGTACAGCAATCAAGTGTTGTACAAAGACCCGTCGTTTACGTTTATCTTGCCTCAGCGCAGCAGTTCTGAAGGCAAAGTCCCTGCGGCGCTGAGTTTTGCTCAAGCCAAGAAGTATTGTGAAGAAAAGTTGTCATCGCGTTTGTTGTCAAAAGCAGGCTTTCAGTACATCAACCTTTATGTCGATATTCCTCAAGGTAACTACTGGATGTCCGATGGCAAGTTGTATTCTTCCGAGCGACAAGATGAAGTCGCCAAAGATAAAGATAGCAACCAATTTGTTTGTATGGTTAACTTAACGAAGTAACGTTTAATTAAACCAAAAAAGGCCGCTCCAACTGAGCGGCTTTTTTATTAAGAGTATGAAAAGATTAAGAGTGTAAAATTGTAGTGTATCGTATATGCCTTTAATCCTGTTCGTTTAGCCTACTTTTTTCTTCGCCACCAACACACACATTAAACCACCCAAAATCCACACGCTCGCAATGACCAAACGTAGGGTTAATGCCTCACCAGCAAACAGCACACCGCCAAACGTGGCGATAACAGGGACAAATAACTGAACCACGCCAGCTTGCATGGTGGTGATCTTACCCAATACTTGATACCACAGTGCGTAACCACAACCGGAAGCCACCGCGCCCGAGGCTATGGCCAGTAAAACACCCTTGGTTGTTAACGTTGGTGTTGATAGCACAAAGACCGCGAGAGCAATGACAATGGCAAAAGGGATCGCTCTAAAGAAATTATAGGCCGTTTCTGATGTGGGTTGCGTGGCTTTTTTACCCGCTAAGGTATAAAGCCCCCAGGCGATACCAGACAGTGTCATTAATACAAAACCAAAACCAGAAGGGGTGGTGAGGTTGGGCGCGATCAAGTAGACAAAGCCAGAGAAGGCCAGTGTAAGGCCTAACCATTCAATCGCCTGGAAGCGTGCCCCTTGCCATAAACTGACACTGATCATCGTCATTTGCACCGCTGCGAACAGCACTAAAGCGCCAATCCCGGTGTCGAGTGATAAATAGGCATACGAAAATGCGACCGCATAGGTGGTTAGCATTGCCGCTGATAACCATTTTCCTTTTGACATCGCTGCCAAGGTGCTTTTATCACTATGGCGACGAGAACGACGGCTGGATTGCAAGATCAGCAACAGTATCGCCGCCCCAGACAGTAGTCGAATAGCGGTAAAACTGCCCGCATCAATAGCCTGGTCTTGAAGTGCCAACCTTGCCAGCACCGAGTTAGCGGCAAACATGATTAGGGTGAGCAGTGTGAGCAGTAAAGTTCTTAACATTATCTTCATCAATGGATGTGTGTATGCGACTAGCATAATGGCAATCGGGCTAACTTGTCACGGCCGTAAGGTTATGAGTTATAACTTTATTGCCGTGACACCGAAAGTCTGTGTTTAAAGAGGACTTTGCTCACTGGCAGGGTGTAGTGTTTGAGGGGCTTTCCTTGCTAAGAATTTGCCGACCACCTTCCAAATGATCAAAGTCAGCACCAGTGCGACTATCCCATCTGTCGCATAGTGCCAACCAAGGTGTATCGAGCCGATATAGATAATGACTGCAAATGCCCAAGCGCAGTAACCTAACCCTTTATGTCGTTGTGAAACGGCAAGAGCAATTAATATCGCCATCGAGTTATGCATGCTGGGCATGGCAGAGATACCC
>JBFGYW010000236.1:0-3986 GCA_041587235.1 Vibrio sp. | reverse complement strand
CTACCCAGAAACGATGAGTTTGTAGGTTCGGCAGAAAACGACGCTTAGTAGCATTTCGTGCGTGTGAACGGTTGTTACCCGTTACTGGACGCTTACCAGTTACTTGGCATACTCGGGACATGAATGTCTTCTCCAAATCGTTTCAGCTCTATATCAACCTTGGTGTCCGAACCTCAGGAGAGGTAAAAACGGCTATGGGAAAATCCATACAAGGCTATCAAAGGTCGCGCATTATACTAACTTGATATGCATTGCTCAAGACCCGAACAGATCCTTTTTGCAGATCTTTTGATCTTTTTATCGCCGAGCTGATTAAGGTTGATAATTTTAGTGGGCGAATGATAGCAGAATCTCAGCATCTCACAACAAAAAAGTTCAATATCCGCCCATTTGAAGTGAATATTTTTTCTCCAACGTGGATTCATGATGAAATTTTGTCGATTTTATCACTTTGTTGCCTTTTTCATCAGTAAGATAAGAGACACATCACCACTCAAAGCAGATCCTTACAGCACAATCTCGCCACCTTGTTTAAATCCATCCTCGCTCAGCAAAGGACACCAACTCGCCATCGCCAACCACAAAATGGTCGAGTATACGAATGTCCACCAGCCCCAAGGCATCAACAAGCCGGTCAGTGATACGGCGATCGGCCTGACTGGGCTCGGCCACCCCCGACGGGTGGTTATGCGCCAATATTAACGCCGCCGCATTATGTGCCAGCGCTTGTTTTACCACTTCTCTAGGATACACATTGGCCGAATCTATGGTGCCCTCAAATAAAATTTCTTCTCCAATCACGCGATGCTGGTTGTCGAGAAATAAGACAAAGAAGGCTTCTCGCTTGCGATCTCTGAGTTTTGAGCTCAAATAACAGCGGGTGTGCTGAGGACTGGTCAACGCCTCTCCACGCTCTAGACTTTCGGAAAAATAACGCGATGACATTTCCAGAACGGCTTGCAGTTGCGCGTATTTCACGGCACCTAGGCCGCGGTGTTGGCAAAATTCATCGATGGGAGCACTGAATAAGTCCCGCAAGCAGCCGAAGTGTTGAATTAAGGATTCAGATAACGCCATCACCGATGTGCCCTGATAACCCGTTCTCAAAAAAATCGCTAACAACTCGCTGTCGGATAATGCTTGCGCGCCATAATTCAGCAACTTTTCTCTCGGCATCATATTGCACGTATCTCCTTCTTGTACGCGCAACGAGCTGACTTTGGGCAAAGGTGACGTCGAGTGGTTTATTGGCTTTGCTTTCATCCTTCTTCCTCTATGAGCATGATGATGGCGGTAACGCCTTATATCAGTCGATGTCAGCGCAAAGTGCGAGACGTGCGCTTGATGTTTGGGAAGCGCGATAACCCGATTACACCTTTGCTGACAATTCAATACCATAAAACTGTGATCCGCCACGAAATGGAAAGTTTTCTCAGCTTACTCTGGTCTATCGTTATACCAACCAAGCCTAAAAGGCGAAGTCCACTTAAAGTGCGAGTCCTCGTCGCTTGTTCTCGCCTGACTTTTTATCTGGGCTAGCAGTCACGGGTTTTAAATCAAGAGTTTGATCTTAGTAATTTCGAGTACGCGAGGCTGTGCTATGATTGAGCGATTCATATTGGGAGTCGATGCATGAAGACATTAGAAGGAAAACACATCATTTTGGGTATTACCGGTGGTATTGCCGCCTATAAATGCGCAGAGTTAGCCCGCCGATTAACCGAAAGGGGCGCCAAGGTCAAAGTGGTTATGACCACCGCTGCCAAAGAGTTTATTACCCCATTGACCATGCAGGCGGTGTCCGGTCACCCGGTGTCCGACAGCTTATTAGACCCTGCGGCAGAGGCGTCAATGGGCCATATTGAGTTTGCCAAATGGGCCGATTTGATTTTAGTGGCCCCAGCCAGCGCAGATGCCATCGCCAGAATGCGCGCGGGAATGGGCAATGACTTGTTAACGACCTTAATACTCGCCAGTGATGCACCACTTGCTATTGCCCCCGCTATGAATCAGCAGATGTATCGCCACCCGGCCACGCAAGACAATCTCGCGACCCTGGAGCGGCGTGGTATACATTTATGGGGCCCGGCCAGTGGTGAGCAAGCCTGTGGCGACATTGGCCCTGGACGTATGTTAGAGCCCATGGATTTAGTCGCACGCTGTGAGCGTTTTTTTGCGCCTAAACCCTTTGCGGGCATCGAGGTACTCATCTCTGCCGGCCCGACACGTGAAGCGATTGATCCAGTGCGCTACATCACCAATCACAGCTCTGGGAAAATGGGCTACGCACTCGCCTCTGCTGCCCAGCAATTAGGAGCCAACGTGACACTGGTCAGTGGCCCTGTCAATCTGCCTTGCCCTACCGGTGTTGAACGCATTATGGTCGACAGTGCTGAAGAGATGTATCAAGCGGTGATGACGCAAGCGGTAAAACATCAAGTGTTCATCAGTTGTGCAGCCGTTGCCGATTATCGCCCCATGCAGGTAGCGGAACAAAAAATGAAAAAGACCGCCGATAATGATCACTTAGTGATTGAAATGGTCAAAAACCCGGACATTGTTGCCAGTGTTGCCGCTTTAACAGAGCATCGCCCGTTTACGGTAGGTTTTGCCGCGGAAACACAAGATGTGGCACGATATGCCCAAGATAAACTGGTGCGCAAAAATCTCGATCTCATCTGCGCCAACGATGTGTCTGTACAAGGCCAGGGCTTTAACAGTGACGATAACGCCATGACGTTATACTGGCCACAAGGTCAAAAAACCTTGTCGCTAGAAAGCAAGCACAACTTGAGCTTTGCTATCTTGTCACAGGTGAGCGATTTGTATCATCAGATAAGACAATAATTCCATCGTCAACGCCCCAAACTGATCGACGAATGGGAAGCCATGTCACATTGCCTCCCACTCGTTGGTTTGTCGCGCCAGGGTGAATAATGCTTTCTACCGAGTGCACTGCGGTGACCGTACTGTGCTATTCTATTCTCGGTTTTCTGACCCATTTCTCACTAAACCTTGTCAATTTGATAGCAAAACTAGAGTCTCACCGTCGAGCAGCTTATAATCGCCCTCGCTCTCGACAAATCGAAAAAGGATGATATGTATAATGGCGGGTACTAAGAAAAATAATCGTCGTGATGAGATTTTACAAGCTTTAGCCCATATGCTGGAATCGTCCGACGGCGCTTCTCGCATTACCACGGCAAAACTTGCCAAACAAGTTGGGGTATCTGAAGCGGCACTTTATCGACACTTTCCCAGCAAAGCCCGTATGTTTGAAGGCTTGATTGAGTTTATCGAAGAAACCTTGTTTCCACGTATCAACCTGATTTTGGATGAAGAAAAGGACACAATGCAGCGTTTGCGCTTAACTCTTCAGCTCATTCTTACCTTTGCAGAACGTAACCCTGGCTTGACACGCATTTTATCGGGTCATGCTTTAATGTTTGAAAATGCTCGTCTGCGCGATCGGATCAATCAACTGTTTGAGCGCTTAGAGATGCAAATTCGCCAAATACTGCGCGAGCGACAGTTGAGAGAAGGCGTGGCCTTTAGCGTCAGTGAAAACGTATTAGCGGCCCAATTGCTCGGTCAAGTCGAAGGCAGTTTGAATCGCTTTGTCCGATCGGACTTTAAATATCAGCCAACCGCAAACTTTGAGCAATATTGGACTTTACTGAGTGAACAACTGAAATAACCATGAACAACGACTTAAAATACTCTGCCCCTACCTTTACCTTTTCGATGCTGCACCCCAAAAATTGGGGCGTATGGTTAGGGTTTGGTTTTCTCGCCATTATCGTCAATATATTGCCGTATTCAGTCTTGGCAATGTTAGGCCGTTCAATGGGAAAATTCGCCATGCGTTACGCCCAAAATCGCGTTGCGGTTACCCGTCGTAACTTAGAGCTGGCCTTTCCTGATAAACCCGCACACGAAGTCGCGGCGATCGTTGAAGAAAATTTTAAAAACACGGGGATGGCGTT
>JBFGYW010000235.1:0-4005 GCA_041587235.1 Vibrio sp. | reverse complement strand
GCCGGTCTGCGGTGGCTTAAGTACCGATAAAATTTTAAAAGTGATCCGCGCCTTACAGGGGATTAATTTGGTCGGAATGGATGTGGTTGAAGTGGCGCCAGGTTACGATCAAAGTGAGGTGACCGCACTCGCTGCCGCGACCATTGCACTGGATTTGTTGCATCTTTACAGCACCAAAGCCTAAACGCTAGTCGCTCTTTTATCGTTAAGACCCGTTTCTATTTAAGATACGTTTGTGCTTAAAACACGCTTTTACTCAAGTAGAAGCGTGTTTTTTTGCTTATCAAAAGCTTAAAGTACCAAGATCCCGAGGCCAGCAAAGAGCCCGATTAAGGCAATGATGGGGAGTTTTAACGTTTTCAAGGCGATAAATCCTGCCACCACCAAGGCCATGTCACTGGCGTTGACAACCGCGCTACTCATCACAGGTTGATAGAGCGCGGCGGCCAATAACCCGACAACACTGGCATTCACCCCTTTGAGCGCACCGGCAATGCGCGGCTGATTGGCCAGCGCTTGCCAATGCTTAATCACACCCAGTAACAGCAAAAAACCAGGCGCAAAAATAGCCATTGTTGCCACTATCGCGCCAACAATAGGCTGCGGGTATAAAAAGTAGCCCAAAAAGGTGGCGAAAGTAAACATCGGGCCAGGAACAGCTTGTGCCGCTGCGTAGCCAGCTAAAAATTGATCAGAAGTCAATTGTTCACCGACCAAGGTTTGCAATAACGGTAAGACCACATGACCACCACCAAACACCAAGGTGCCGGCTTGATAAAAGTCGTTAAACAGGCCAGCAAGAGAGAACACCTCGCCAAGCCATGGCATCGTTAGCAATACAATGAAGAACAGCGCAATCGGCCAAAGGTTAGGGCGAAAAACGGTTGAAGAAGAAGGGGCTGACGAGCGAGCTAACCAGGTTGAACCGACCAGCCCTGCGAGCAAAATTAACACCAATTGTAACCACAAGCTCGGCGCGATGAGCAAGCACACCGCGGTGATCCCGGCCAGCAGTTGGGTCACTTTTTGCTGACAGAAGTTTTTGTACATGCCCCAAGTCGCATCGGCGACCACCACAACGGCCAACAGTTTGAGGCCGTGAACAAAACCTTGATAGGCTGAATGTTCGGTTAGTTGGTTGCCAACAAGTGCAAGCGCAATCATGGCGAAAATAGACGGTAGCGTAAATCCCAAAAATGCGCTGATCGCTCCGAGTAAACCACCTTGTTTGTAACCCAAGGCAAACCCAACTTGGCTGGAGCCAGGTCCGGGTAAAAATTGGCTTAACGCGACCAGTTGAGCAAATTCCTCTTCACTAAGCCATTGTCTTTGAATAACAAACTGGTTGCGAAAATAACCAATATGAGCAGCCGGACCACCAAAGCTGTAGCAGCCCAAACCAAAAAACACTTTAAAAATCGACCATGAATTCATCACGTTTCGTCACTGTTGCACGCGGTAAAGTCACTATTGTAAAGGCTTTTTGTGAATCACTTAATACAGGTGCAGCCTTAATGGGTTAACAAATGTAAATTGGGTTAACCATCGACATACTCGCGCCATAACGCTTGTGCTTTGTTCAGTGCTTGTTCGCGATCGCCAAGTTGAGTAAAAAGCACCGATACTAAGGTAGACACCACCGTTTTGGCCATGGTGTCTTTGTCCTCGTCTGGCGTGCCCAATGGGCAAGTGTCGATTGTTGGTAGCACTAAGTCATCAAACGCCGGCCAGTAGAGTTCGCTTACCCCTTGCTCTTGACTGAGCCACACCGTTTGGCTGACTTTGGGGTTGTACTCCGATTCACCAGATTGGCCTTTAAAAGACAGCATAGTGTGACTTAATGTACCGACACTGTGCTCAATTCTGGCGTGTAATTCCTGGTAACCTGGGTGAAAACTGCCGCGGATCCCAAAGCGAGCTTGGCCGGGATTCAGAGCACGCACGACCGTGTTTATCGGCGTTCTTAGACCGTAGCGATGGCGCCAATCCATCATTTCAAGAGCTTGTGGGGCAAAGTTTTCCAGCGGTAAATACGCAATATTCTTGTCGTCGAGGAGGGTTTGCGCATGCAACGCGTCTTTGGCTTGTTCGATACCGATCTGCTCAAGATAATCGGACGCGTGCTCACGCGGGTTAACTGAGTCTTTGTAACCGTGCAGTAACACGCGCTGGCCTTGCTTGGCCAAAATCTTGGCTGCAATCAGATGCCAGGGTTTGCCAAGGCTTAAGCGTTTACCGGCATAACAAGGCCAATCGATATCGGCGTTGATCTTGGCAATACGCGGTTGAAAGGCACGGACAAAACCGGCAATCTCGTCATGGGTTTCGTTTTGTACTCGGATCAGCATTAACAGCATCGCCATTTGATCGGCATCGCAATGGCCATCTAAATACTCACTCATAATGGTGTACGCTTGTTCAAAGGAAAGGGGCTTTCTGCCACGCTCACCGCGTCCTACCGTACGAATACACTCTAAAATGCTGCTTTCCATTTTTACTCCCCATGGCGTTGTCGCTAATACTCTAATATAACAGCCTTTTATAAAAAATCGGCGATAAATTTCGCGGCCGCGTTACTAAAAAACACAACGGGACACCCATAAAATAATCGAGGACACTCATGAATTGTCTGCAAATTGGGTTCGTCATTTAGCCAGCGAAGAGCGCGTTGATTTCATGGGTGTCCTGAAGTTTCTAAAAACACAACGGGACACCCATAAAATAATTGAGGACACTCATGAATTGTCTGCAAATTGGGCTCGACATTTAGTCAGCGAAGAGCGCGTTGATTTCATGGGTGTCCCGAAGTTTTTCTTGCGTGTCCGGTTGTCTTTTTATTGTCTTATCTGTCTTTAAAGAAAAAGTCCCCTGAGAGATTTATCAGGGGAAAGCAAAGGTTATAGCAGTGGTATGACTCTGAAAAGTAACGTTAAGCGCGTTTGAGCTTGCCGGTCGATGACGGCTTGGCTTTGGATTGACTCAAGGGCTCGACCTTGCGCTGTTTTTCATACAAGAAGGTCAACACTTCAGAGCGCAAATGGTTATAGGTGGGGTCTTGCGCTAAGGTTAAGCGGTTTCTTGGCCTCGCTAAATTGACCTCCAATATTTCGCCGACTGTGGCGCTCGGGCCGTTGGTCATCATGACGATCTTATCGGACAATAACACCGCTTCATCGACGTCATGAGTAATCATGATCACGGTATTATTGAGCTCGTCTTGGATCTCCATTAACGAATCTTGCATGTGCGCCCGAGTCAGAGCATCGAGAGCCCCAAACGGTTCGTCCATTAGCAATACTTCGGGTTGCATGGCAAGCGCTCTGGCAATCCCAACTCGTTGTTTCATCCCCCCAGAAATTTCATCGGGCCGCTTGTTGATCGCGTGATCCATGTGAACCAGCTGCAAATTGTGCTCAATCCATTCTTTCATCTCATTGGCATTCATGGTTTTTGAGAAGACTTGTCTAACGGCCAGTTCAACATTTTGATAAGCCGTGAGCCAAGGGAGTAGGGAGTGGTTTTGAAACACCACAGCGCGTTCGGGCCCGGGTTGGTTGACCTCTTTGCCATTTAAAATTACCCCGCCGCTCGTGGCATTGTGCAGCCCTGCGACGACGTTGAGTACCGTGGATTTACCACAACCAGAGTGGCCGATAAGCGAGATAAATTCGCCCTTGTTAATTTGTAAATTGACGTCTTTTAACGCGGTAAAAGGACCATTTGGCGTCGGAAACACCATATCAATATGACTAATGTCGAGAAATGCTTGCATGGTTAATCTCCTTATTTATCGTACTTCGGCGGCTTTATCCCAGCTCACCCAACGTTGCAATTGCATCATGCTGCGGTCGAGCATGAAGCCAATTAAGCCAATGACCAGTACCGCGGTCATGATTCGACTCAATGACTGAGAGCTGCCGTTTTGAAACTCATCCCAAACAAACTTGCCAAGGCCTGGGTTTTGCGCCAGCATCTCAGCGGCGATCAGCACCATCCAAGCAATGC
>JBFGYW010000234.1:0-4054 GCA_041587235.1 Vibrio sp. | reverse complement strand
TCACGTTGCGATTTGGTGATTTCACCACTTAACTCACCAAACAGAAAATCGTTTTCGAGATCAATCGGGTAACTAAACTCATCAACGCCGTTTTCGGGGGTGAATTTTCCCTGTAAAGCGGCAGCATAGCGCATATTTAACGCTTGATAGGCTTGGCGGTGCAACTCGGTATCCACATCTGCTTCGAGTTTATCTTCTTTAACAAACGAGCCTTGTTTAGCCAGAGAGGAGAGTGGAACGGCGGCATTGCCGGTTAACGCGGTACGGTGGGCCGGCGCACTGGCGATCGGTAATTTAATGGTTGGAGTGTTACGGTTGGCGGCAAGCTGTTGATGGGCAGTATCAAGGGCATCCTTTAGCCCCTCGCCATGGGTTAACGCATCGGTATACTGCAAAGAAGGAAACATCTGCTCAATGGAAAGGGTCCAGAGTGAACGCAATTTCAACAGCGGATCTTTTTGTTTTGCATAGCAGTAAAATGCCCCTCCTTTACAGCGTAAAAAACGAATTAAGTCATCACGGTCAAGGCAGTCTTCATCCAATAAGTCGGAATCCAGTTGCGCTTGGCTGAGGACATGGTGCAATAAACTTTCTTTATCTGAATCAATAAATCGATCTAAACGCTCACTGGCGGCAATTACATCGCGCAGCTTACCCGAACCAAATAGGTAAGCCTGAATTGACTTAGCCTCAAATAAATAACAATAGATCACTGACGCCTCCCTATTTACGGAGTTGTTATTGACTTTTAAATCAATAATTTGTTGTTTTTAAATTTCGTAAAGCTAACTTAATCAAAAATATACAAATTGCATATAAAAAATTCACCTAATCAGATGAAGTTGTGAGCATAGTAAAGGAAAGGATTATCGGGTGAGTTTTTATAAGCTTAAAAAGTCTGAATATGGATGGTGTGGGTTCATACTGTTAGGCAATAAATCACCAGAGGTTTGTCTATGCCTAATACTGTTTATGCTCGCCGTTCATTTTCAGGTGATGCTACCCCAGAGCAAGCATTAACCTTACAACAGGCAATCACTTGCACTACGCAATCGCTCAATCAATTGAGTAAGGTGATCCCCAGTTATCGTCCACGCACTGAGCAAACGTCTTTGGCGGAGCGTGTGAGTGAGGTGGCTTTTCAGCAAGGGATTTTAGTGGCTCAAGCGGGTACCGGCACCGGTAAAACTTTCGCCTATTTAATGGGAGTATTACCGCATATTATGTATTCCCAAAAACGGGTCATTATCGCGACCCACACCATTTCGCTACAAACTCAGCTAATGGAAAAAGATTTGCCATTGTTTCGTCGGGCGGTGGCACCGAGTTTACGAATCATGATCGCCAAGGGCTCAACCCGTTATTTTTGTCCAAGACGAGCGATGGCTTGGTTAAACAAACATGGCAATAGTGGTCAAACTGAGCTTAATTTGGCTGAGCAGGGGCAATCGGTCGATAAACAGCAATTGAGTATCATTGAAAAATTGTTGGAGGGCTTTGATTCTCAGAGCTTTAATGGTGATCTTGACACACTGGAAAGTGGAAATATTAAACCGATAGAAAATTTGGTCTCCCGTCGGTATGACCGTTGCCCAGGTCAAACGAAATGTGAATTTGGTCAGAGCTGTCCATTTTATCAGGCCCGTAAAGATCTGCAAAAGGCTCAGGTTGTTATCACTAATCATGCGCTACTGTCACAGTCATTAATTGAGGAAACACAAACACTCGGACAATTAAACGACCAAATTTTAATTGTGGATGAAGCGCATCAGTTTTTATCCACTTACCGTGGTCAGCAGCAGCAAACGTTAGAATTTTCGGCGCAGCCAAAATTGGCAGAAAAACTCAAACAGATACGGGATTGCTTTCATAAAATAATAAAAGCTGATGGCCATCATGCGCTGCCTTTTGATTCGCAATTGATTGAACAATCATCTCAATCATTACAATCATTGTTAAATGACGTTGAAAGTCAGCTCAGTTCAGTTAATCAGTTCTTATTCGCTAACTATCGTCAGTTACGTGGTCCGGCAAAAGATAATTTTGATAACCTGGATCAATGGCTCATGGGGTTTGAACCAACTCAAGATGGATTGTCACAGCTGTTGTTACAACTTTACACTTTATTCTGTTCGGCTGACTCAGCCTTCAATAAAATAGTTAATCAGATGATTGCCCCGGTTGAAAAATCCTACAGCGAACGGTCAAAATCCGCACAAAAGCAGGTTGAAAACCTGACCTTGCTAAGTCGTGAATTGGATGATTATCTCACCCGTTCGCAAGGTTGTTTAGAGCGCTTTATTCGCCATGACCAGCTCTATACGATTCAAGATCGCGTTGCTGCCGGCTTGGTGCGGTGGATTTCACGTTTTGGTGAAAATAAAGGTTTTTGTGCGCACTCTAACCAACTGGCGATGGGCGAATCATTAGAAAAGAAAGTGTATGACGTATTTTCAACCACCATCTTCACCAGTGCAACAATCGAAGTACTCAATTCGCCAAAACGTTTTTTATCCTCGTTGGCGTTGGATAAGCGTAGTGACATAAACGTATTGAAAGTGGCGTCACCGTTTGATTATACCAAAGTCAGTGTATCTGCACCGATCAAACAAGGTGATGTGAATCATCCCAGTTTCAGTAGCAAAATTAAACAGCAGGTCGAACGTGCCACCCAGCGTCATAAAGCAATTTTGGTGTTATTTAGCTCTTATCAACAGCTAAACCAAGTTTATGATCAATGTTCACCTGCGCTGAAAAAAAAGATATTGCGCCAAGCCGATTTTAGCCGTCAGAAAATACTGGAGTGCCATAAAAAACGCGTCGATCTCGGGCAAGCATCAATCCTATTTGGGGTGGACAGTTTATCCGAAGGGGTTGATCTGCAGCGTCATTACTTAACCTGTGTTATGGTGGCGAAATTTCCATTCCCTAACCTGAATGAGCCTATACTCGCGTATGAAGCGCGTACGCTTGAATTTCTGGGAAAAAACAGTTTCTACGATTTATCGTTGCCGATTTGTTCAAGTAAGCTTATCCAAAGCACCGGTCGTTTGATTCGCAGTGAAGAAGATTTTGGCGAGGTGGTCTTACTTGATAGTCGCATCCACAGAAAATCGTACGCCAAACGACTGGTTTACAGTCTGCCGTTTTTCCAATAACTCGAGGATTGACGATGCATTTTTTATTGAGCTACGACATTGCTCATCCACGGCGTTTGCAAAAGCTGCACAAATATCTTTTAGGTAAAGGTATTCCGATTCAATATTCCATTTTTTATCTCCAATTAAGCCAAGAAGAATTGGATGACATTGAAAGTACCGTTAAGACAATAATTCATCGTTATGAAGATGATGTGCGGATTTATCCGATTTATGAATTTGATATCGCCATGTGGGAAAAACCAGGCATGACAGCAGTGGATAAAGCCTTGTTTGTATTGTAATGGGAAGCAATCTATGAGCGATGTGGTCGATTGGCAGACAATATTAAACCGCTATTTTACCGAGTTTTGTCAGGCAGCAGCCGACGTCGGAATTGATGGCGCAAAACTCTATCAGGCTTTGCCTGCGTCTGGGCAATTGGTCACCGGAAATCGCGTGCCTGTATTGCACTCCAAATACAAAGGCACGTGCAGTTTTCTCTTCTATATCAATCAAGCGGTAAATGGGATCACATGGCCTTACTTCAAGTTTATGACATTCAAACATGGCGGGGTGAGCCGTGTTTTTAACGGCTGGCACTATTACCATTCGATGGTCAATCAGGGCTTAACGACTTCTGGGCCTAAGGGGTCACCGCATATGGCTATCATAAAAGAAACACCACCCTTCAAAGTGAGAGAGTCTTGGCGCTTTGAAACCTTTTGTCACGATAGCCGCGAGTTTTACCGCTCACCACGGGCGTTACATTGTGCTTGGTTACAACAGCGTTTAGCAGGGTATCTTACCGAGAGCCTCATGGAGCGCATCGCATTGCATTATTCTGCGGCTGGTTATTTGCTCGCCCCCATCACCCATGTTGAACACGGTTTAGTCGGGTATCATAAAATCGAATT
>JBFGYW010000233.1:0-4064 GCA_041587235.1 Vibrio sp. | reverse complement strand
GGGTTATGTGAAGGTCGGCACCACGGGGGATTACAAACCGTTTAGCCACTTAGAAAATAAAACCTACAGCGGCTATGATATTGATGTTGCAAAATACTTCGCCAAGCAACTTGGGGTAGAGGTGCGTTTTGTTCCGACGACCTGGAAAACGCTAACCACGGATCTTCAAGCAAACAAATACGATATTGCCATGGGTGGCATTACGCGCAAAATCAGTCGACAGTTGGTTGCCGATCAGTCTCAAGGCTACATGACCTTTGGTAAAGTGTTCTTGGTGGCAAAAGGCAAATCGTCGCAGTTTGATCGCTTGGATAAGGTCAATCAGCCTGAGGTTAAAGTCGGGGTCAATATCGGCGGTACCAATGAAAAATTTGCCGACCAGTTTCTTACCGAGGCGAGGTTGGTGAAATACGAAAATAATCTCGATGTACCTAAAGCTGTAGCCCGAGGCGACGTCGATGTCATGGTAACAGAAACGCCGGAGGCCTTGTATTACCAAGCGACTGACGCGAGACTTGAAGCGGTCAGAGAAGAAAACCCTTTCACGAAAAGTCAATTTGGTTATTTGGTGCCTAAAGGGGAGCAGCGTTGGCTTAATACGGTGAATTTTATGATGGACGAGCTGAAACTCAAGGGTATTGATAAACAGATAATGCAAGATAACCAACTGCAATAGTGAAGACAGCCGAAAAGCGCCGGTGAGACAAGGCGCTTTTCATTATCAACAATGTGTGAAAACTGTTTTTAATTCAAGGCGTATTCTCTTTTTGCGACAGCGCTATACACTGAGCCCCTGTCAAAGCAAAGCCCTTGGAGAAAATAATGTCTCAATCTATTATCGACGATCTGAACACGCGTTACACCGCCAAAAAATACGATCCACAAAAGCGCATCTCTGCACAAGACCTCGAGATTATTAACGAAGCGCTGCGTTTGTCTGCTTCTTCAATTAATTCGCAACCTTGGAAGTTTGTCGTGATTGAAAGTGACGAAGCTAAGCAAAGATTGCACGATTCTTTCGAGCATAAACATCAATTTAATCAGCCTCATGCCAAAGCGGCCTCACACACCATTTTGTTTGCTTACGATCCCTATTTCACCAAAGAAAAATTTCGCAAGCGCGTTGATGTCGAAGTCAGCTCAGGCCACTTACCAGCCGACATGTACGACATGTTCATGGGCGCTTACGCATTTGCCGAGCAAAATACCGATGAGCAGGGCTACAACGGCACGTGGACCAAAGCCCAAGTTTATCTTGCTCTTGGTAATGTGATGCATGTCTTGGCTCGTTTAGGCATTGCGTCGACGCCGATGGAAGGGGTAGATCCAGACATGTTGGGTAAGCTGTTTGCCAAAGAGCTCGATGGTCATGTCTGTGAAGTGGCATTGGCGATGGGTTACAGCAAAGTTGATGAAGACTACAACTACGGATTGCCAAAAGCACGTTTGCCATTGGAAACGGTTGTTGAAGTTGTCTAAAATTCAGTAGAGAAGATTTTTATAAAAACGGCTTTGAAAAAGCCGTTTTTTTATAAGTAAAAATGCCAAAACTGATCGGCCGGAAAAATTATTCTTAGCTATGATGTATCTGGAATTTGGATAAACAAAGACCCGAGATAGACAATGAAACCTGGTTGGAATATTTAGTCCTCAAATAATATTTATATTGTCAGGGCAATGTTAACACTTTATTATGCAACTCGATTATACAGTGTTAATAATCTGAATGAATAAGGAAAAATAATGAAATCAATCATCAGTTTAGGTTTGGTCATTTTATTGGCAGGTTGTTCTGGAGCAAATATTAGCTCTCAAGTCAGAGAGTCTGGCGTCGAGGGGACAAATATGATGACTCGTTGTGTGAACTATTCAACGGGAAGTGATAGTCGTACCAATGGTATTCTAGAAAAATACGATGGCTGGAAGCTGATTTATGTCTCGGAATATACCACGGACAACAAGGCTAATTCGGCCGCTGTTATGTGTTTTGAAAAGCCGGCATCATAATTAAGCGCGATATGATAACGAAAAACGGATAATGCCCTGGTTGGCATTATCCGTTTTTTATTTTAAAACAAACAGTACTTTACTCTTTATTTACCATATAGAGTATTCAAACTCTTGGCTAAGGTGTTATTAAGCTTGGCGCTGTTGGTATTGCGCATCATCACTTTCTGCTGACGATTTTAATACGCGGCTGGTGATGGTACCGGCCGTCATCGCCCCTGAGACATTTAGCGCGGTTCTCGCCATATCAATCAAAGGTTCAATTGAGATCAGCAAAGCAACAATCGTCACAGGTAATCCCATTGCGGGCAAAACAATCAATGCTGCAAACGTTGCGCCGCCGCCAACGCCAGCAATCCCAAATGAGCTGATGGTGATCATGGCGACAAGAGAGACAATAAAATGCAGATCAAGTGGGTTGATGCCCATACTTGGCGCCACCATCACCGCCAGCATGGCAGGGTAAATTCCAGCACAACCGTTTTGACCTATGGTCGCTCCAAAGGAAGCCGAAAGGTTGGCAATCGCAGGTGGAACATTCAGCTTGCTCACTTGCACTTCCACGTTTAGCGGAATGGTTGCCGCCGAACTTCTCGAACTAAACGCGAAGGTTAGTACTGGCCAAATTTTCTTGAAGAAAGCGATTGGGCTGACGCCAACAAAGGAGACCAAGACGCCGTGTACCACGAACATGATCGCAATCGCCACGTAAGAAGCGACAATAAAGCCCAACAGGTTGAGGATGTCATTGGCACTGGAAGTGGCGATCACTTTTGCCATCAACGCGGCAATACCGTAGGGCGTTAAGGCCATGATCATTTTAACTAAGCGCATAACAACAGATTGAGCCGACTCGACAAAGTTACGCAGTGGCGATTCTAATTGTGCGTTCTCATGCATCACTTTACGAGTCGCAATACCGACCAATACGCCAAAAATAACCACGGCAATGATCGACGTCGAACGTTGGCCGGTTAAATCTGCAAAAGGGTTGGTTGGAATAAAGCTGACCAAGATCTGTGGAATGGTTAAATCACTAACCATACCCGCTCGGTCTTGCAAAACCGCGATTCGTGCGGTTTCTCGAGCGCCCTCTGTGAGTCCATCGGCACTGAGTCCAAAGACACTGGCAACACCGATACCGATCAGCGCGGCAATCGCGGTGGTCAATAACAGCACACCTATGGTCAGAGACGAAATTTTGCCCAGTGAGCCGCCTTTGTCGAGTTTGACCACAGCAGAAATCATCGACACCAACACCAGCGGCATGATGACCATTTTTAACAAGCCGACGTAACCTTTGCCGACGATATTAATCCATTCCAAACTTTGGTGAGTGACAGCGCTTCCTTCGCCGAAGATCAACTGTAAGGCCAAACCAAACAGCGAACCGGTGATCAGTCCTATGAGCACCAATCTTGACAAGGTGTGTTGTGCTTGTTGTTGTTTGAACAAGAACAACATAATGCCAATAAAAACAGCCAGTGAAATTATTACAGCCAGGGTCATGGATATACCTTTGTACAGAACTTTATTCTGATAATTTAAAATGTGTGGGATAAAATAAGCGCGGTAAGGTAGCGGCTGGTGGCTTAATTTTAAAATGACAAAGTGGTATGAGTTATAGCTTATAGTAATAACAAATAAGCAACTTATTGATATAAAAAGAGATGAGTTGGATGTTTTCCTCACGAGGGATAAATAGATTGCGCTGAGAGACTAAAAAGCATGAGGCGTGCTCATGCTTTTCTTCACATCTTGACGCAAGGTTTAGCCGTGAGTGGCGATGGTCTTATTGGCGACGGTCTGGCTTTGTTTGACCCTTGGATCTAATATTACAAAGAATAAAGCGGCATTGAGCATTAAAGCGTAGCCCAATAACTCAAGTCCTTCTTCAACTAAGTTTTTGATATCGCGCATATAGTTATCAGCTAAAAAAGACTGCCAAAAATCGTTCATACCCGCTAGACGCGAGAAGACGAAGACGATCAAAAAGCCCAATAACCAGGTGTGAAACTGTGGAAGGTTAATCCATACGTTGATTTCTTTGACTAAGG
>JBFGYW010000232.1:0-4099 GCA_041587235.1 Vibrio sp. | reverse complement strand
TTCTTATCCGGAGAACGAGACATTCGCGACGTTGCAGATGGATTGAGCAAACGCAATTTAAAGGCAACCGAAATCGTGCCTTTGTACGCACGCTTGTCATCCAGTGAGCAAAATCGCATCTTCCAACCTCACAGTGGCCGGCGCATTGTGCTGTCGACCAACGTCGCCGAAACCTCGTTGACCGTGCCCGGCATTAAATACGTGATAGACCCAGGTTTGGCGCGCATCAGTCGTTACAGCTATCGCACTAAGGTTCAGCGTTTGCCGATTGAAGCGATTTCCCAAGCCAGTGCCAACCAACGAAAGGGCCGCTGTGGTCGGGTTGAAGAGGGTATTTGTATCCGTCTTTATTCAGAAGAGGATTTTCTCTCGCGACCAGAGTTTACCGACCCTGAAATCTTGCGCACCAACCTCGCGTCGGTGATTTTGCAAATGGCGGCACTGGGCCTGGGCGACATTCAAGCTTTTCCGTTTGTCGAAGCGCCGGATAAACGTACGATCCAAGATGGTATTCGCTTACTCGAAGAACTGGGCGCTATTGAGGTGTTACCCGGAAAAAAAACGCAACCTAAACTCACGGCGTTAGGGCGTCAATTGGCCCGCTTGCCGATTGACCCGCGTTTGGCGCGAATGGTGATTGCGGCCGAACAACAGCAGTGTCTACGAGAGGTGATGGTGATCGCGGCGGCTTTGTCGATCCAAGACCCGCGCGAGCGACCCAGTGATAAACAACAAGCGTCCGATGAAAAACACCGCCGCTTCCAAGATGAAGACTCGGATTTCGTCGCTTACCTCAATTTGTGGGATTACCTCAATGAGCAGCAAAAAGCGCTGAGTCACAATCAATTTCGCCGTTTGTGCCAAAAGGAATACCTCAACTTCTTGCGCATTCGCGAGTGGCAAGATGTCTACATGCAATTACACCAAGCGATGCGTGAAAACGGCGCCAAACTCAACGCCCAGGCGGCGAATTATCAAAGTGTGCACACTGCGTTATTGGTCGGGCTATTGAGTCATATCGGTAGTAAAGACAGTGAGAATAACGACTACCAAGGGGCGAGAAATACCCGCTTTCACATTTTCCCTGCCTCGGCGCTGTTTAAAAAGCAGCCCAAGTGGATCATGACCGCTGAATTGGTCGAAACCTCAAAACTGTGGGGGCGTATCAGTGCCAAAATTCAGCCTGAATGGGTTGAGCCGTTGGCAAAACATCTTATTAAGCGCAGTTACAGCGAGCCACATTGGTCGAAAAAACGCGCTGCGGTGATGGCTTATGAGAAAGTCACTTTATATGGGGTACCGATTGTCGCTAAGCGTTTGGTCAACTACTCGGCGATTGATCCTGCTTTGTGTCGTGAGATTTTCATTCGCTCTGCGCTGGTGGAAGGCGATTGGCACACCAAGCATCGCTTTTTCAAATCTAACCAAGCGCTGTTGCAAGAAGTTGAAGAGTTGGAGAAAAAGTCGCGTCGGCGCGATATTCTCATCGACGACAATGCCTTGTTTGATTTTTACGATCAGCGAGTTGGGGTCGATGTCGTCTCAGGCCGCCACTTTGATTCGTGGTGGAAAAAAGCCCAACGCGACAGTCCCGATCTGCTCGACTTTGAAAAAGAAATGTTGATTCAGGGCGATGCCAGTCATGTAACGGAATTGGATTATCCCAACTTTTGGTATCAAGACGGACTCAAGCTCAAGCTCAGTTACCAATTTGAGCCAGGGGAAGACAACGATGGCGTGACGGTACATGTGCCGTTACCTATTCTCAATCAGGTCTCTGCCGAGGGTTTTGATTGGCAAATCCCAGGCCTTCGCCACGAATTGGTGGTGGCGCTGATCAAGTCTTTGCCAAAAACGCTGCGCAAACACTTTGTGCCAGCGCCTAACTACGCGCAAGCCTTTTTGGCCAGAGTTGTGCCTTTAGAAGCGCCGTTACTCGATAGTTTGGAGAAAGAGTTGCGCCGCATGACTGGGGTGACGATTCAGCGCGAAGATTGGCAACTGACTCAACTGCCCGATCACTTGCGCATCACCTTTAGAGCCGTGGATCATCGCGGCAAAAAGTTAAAAGAGCACACCGACTTGTTTGCGCTTAAAGAAAGCTTGAAAGAACAAGTTCAGCAAACCTTGTCTAACGTTGCCGACGACGATATTGAGCAGCAAGGCCTACACCAGTGGACCTTTGGCGAGCTGCCAACGGTGTACCAACAAAAGCGCGGCGGCTTTGAGGTCAAAGCTTTCCCTGCGTTGGTGGACAACAAAGACAGTGTCGAAATCAAATTGTTTGAGACCGAGCAAGAGCAACGCACGGCAATGCAGGCAGGTCAGAGGCGTTTGATCTTGCTTAACGTGCCGTCACCGATTAAGTATTTACATGCCAACTTGCCCAACAAATCCAAACTTGGGCTGTATTTTAACCCTTATGGCAAAGTGTTGGATCTGATCGACGACTGCATTGCTTGCGGGGTGGATAAACTGATCGAGCAACACGGCGGTTTGGTGTGGAAAGACGAGCAATTTGAGACGCTTAAAGAGACAGTACGCGCTGAGCTAGGCGATACCGTGGTCGAGATTGCCAAGCAAGTTGAATCGATACTGACCACCGCATTTGCGATCAATAAGCGCTTAAAAGGCAAGGTTGATTTTACCATGGCTTTTGCGCTGTCCGATATTAAAGCACAAGTCGAAGGGCTTATTTATAAAGGCTTTGCCACTCAATGCGGCTGGCAAAAACTGCCTGATATTCAACGCTACTTACATGCGGTTGAGCGTCGTTTAGAGAAATTGCCTATCGACCCAAACAAAGATCGCTTACATATGCTTAAAATCGAATCGGTGACACAGAGCTATCAAGAATTGCTCAATAAGATCCCGAAAGGGCAGCCGGTCCCAGAGCCGGTCAAAGCCATCCGTTGGATGATTGAAGAGTTGCGAGTCAGCTTTTTTGCTCAGCAACTCGGTACGCCATATCCCGTCTCGGACAAGCGGGTTAAAAATGCGATCGAGAACCTCTAGCAGCGCCTAGCGAAGGCGCTTATTCGAGGTTATTTGTTGCTTATTTGAGGTTACTTGTTAAAGGTAGGCTTGAACGCCCCGGTCTATGGCACAAGAGTTGCTTGTTCTAAAGACCGGCCAGTGACGTATAAAGCCACACATCAATCATGGTGTACGGCATGGTTGAACTCAAATTATCCACATACAGAGTAAATTATCGCCGGTGAGCCGGGCTGGTTAAAAGACACAGCAATAAAAGCGCTTTGTGTGTAGGAAAAGCAACGTTTTGGTGTAGAATCTTAATAATGCAAAGGACAAAGCGGTAACGGTTTGCCGCTTTACAATAAATATAGAGAAGGGTGACAATGAAAAAAGCACTATTGGCCTTAGCCTTGCTAGGCGCATCGTCGACGGCGATGGCAGACTCATTGGTTTTTGGTGGCGCGACCATCGGTGACTCCGAATACAAAGGCAAATCGAGCGAGTCGTACTCTGTGTATGCTGGTACGGGGCTTTTGCCTATCTTGGGAATTGAAGCGGGTATTACTCACATTGGTGAGTTTGACGTCGATGGCACAGAAACCACGTTAGACACCTACTACGCGGCACTAAGACCAAGCATTGATCTTGGCCCTTTACAATTGTACGCAAAAGGCGGTTTTCACAAATGGGAAGCCGAGGTTGATGGCGGCAGTGACGACGATGGTTATGACATGATGTATGGCATTGGTGCTGAATACTACATTTTTGGTCCTATTTCTGTTGGCGCCAGCTACACCAATTACACCGTGGATGATGAGAACGTCGATACTTATTCACTCAGTGCGATTTTCCACTTCTTATAAGCCAGACTCAGAAAAGATTAACAAAGCCAACATCGCGTTGGCTTTTTTTGTGTGCAAGAAATGACTTTTCTTCGTGGTATAACAATAGGGTCTGATACAAAATAGACAGCCGTGCCAAGGGCGGTTATTTTTCTCTTTTATGACGCCATTATTTCGGCTCTTCCAACTTTCTCCTGCCATTTATTTTTCAGTCCTGTATTGAGCTGAACTTTAATTCAATCGTACTGAACGATGATTTACCAAGCTAATGATAATCCTTT
>JBFGYW010000231.1:0-4130 GCA_041587235.1 Vibrio sp. | reverse complement strand
GCAAAGCGTGATACATTTCCATGGTATCGCAAACTTCTTGACAGGTGGCGGTATTGAGATGGGTAAAATCCTCAGTCAGGGTGGCTAACTCTTTTTCAAACCCTTTTTCGACTAGGGTTTGCAAGCGCTGATAATGGCGTTTTTCCGTTGGCTCTAAGAGGGCCATTAACCGATATTGATTGGCGAGAATTAAGCGTTGTGCGTCATTTAAGTTCATAATAGACCTCGTTAAATCCAAATTATCTGATCTTGATCTCACCGCGCAGAGAAACCAAGCTTACTGCTTTAGGTTTGGGGTATCTTTAATAACTAATCTTGCTGTGGTATTGAGACAACACTTCGGCCAATTTTGCCATGGTTTCTCGACTGGGCGGTTCTACCCCTTCAAGCGGATAGTCGTAACCTAAGGTTTCCCATTTATGAGCCCCCAGTTTGTGATAGGGCAATAATTCCACTTTTTCTATGTTGTCCATCGGTGCAATAAATTCACCGAGTAAACGAATGGATTCTTCGTCGTCTGTATAGCCAGGGACCACGACATGACGGATCCAAGTGCGGATACCCAGTTTGTTTAAGTAGCGGGCAAAATCTAAGGTTCGGTGATTCGATACACCGATAAAATCTTGGTGTATTTCGTCTTTCATGTGTTTGAGATCGAGCATCACTAAATCCGTATCGGCCAATACCTCATCGATAACCGGCGTGTACTTACGAATAAAGCCATTGGTGTCTAAACAGGTGTGAATGCCTTCGCGATGAGCAGCCTGAAACAAATCACGCACAAATTCCGGTTGCAGCATTGCCTCGCCGCCCGAGCAGGTAATCCCGCCGCCCGAGGCATTCATAAAGTGCTTATAGGCACTGGCTTCTTGAACCAGGGATTCGGCACTGACAACTTTACCGCCATGAGTGTCCCAAGTATCGCGGTTATGGCAATACATACAACGCATCAGGCAGCCTTGCGTGAAAATAATAAAACGAATTCCTGGTCCATCGACAGTGCCACAGGATTCTACCGAGTGAATGCGACCTAAAGCTGACATAAAAAATCCGTGATTGGTAATCAATAGCCATATTGTATGTCGACCTTCCTCAACAAAAGCTCGATTACATCAATTTTTGGTGGTTTTTAAGTGCTACATGGAGAAAAAGTCGTGCGTCAAAGCCGCGAAATGGCGGGGTAGATAAAAAGTCAATCATGGATCAATTAAGCGCTGGGATTTTGGAACCAATGTGGTATTTTAACTGAGGTATTGAGCACTTGAACGTTATATCCGTTTGATTGCATTTGGCAGAAAGGAATTCTGCTTTAACCTAACCATGACCCGCCCTAATCATAAGAAGGATGTTTATGATGCGTAAGATGGCCTTATCTCAAAAGCAAAAAATTCGTTTTTTTCTCATCACAGTGGTGATTGGCTTTATTGCCTTAGCCAGTTACACCTATCTTCGTCTAGCCATGATGAACCAAGGCTTTAATAAAAGTGCCCAAGTGAGTTTTGGCGTGGCGCACCTTGGTCAATCGCAAGTGGCTTTATTGACCTTAGCAAGTCAGTTACATGCATTGAACAGCCAACAATTACCAGCATTAAAAGCCCAATTACAATCGATGCTCGATGGCAACCAACAAGACGTTGATTTTTTATCTGCCATGGGGTGGCAGCAAGAAAGTCAACAATTACAACAGGCTTACCAAGGCTATCAGCAAGCGGTATTGCCTTGGGTAACCATCAAACAAGAACTCGGATTTAATGTCAATGAAGGGAAATTGGCGCAACTTAAAACATTAGCGGCAGATATTGAAGCTAAGATCAAAGAAACGGGCATGGTGACCGTATTAACCGATTTTGGTGCTTTCATTCAAGCGCAGCAAACGTATTTATTGGCGCCCAGTGAGAAAAATTTAACCTTATACAAACGCGCCTTGGCGATGTTTAAAAATACGTCGACTACCTATTCGATGCTGCAAGAGTACGAGAATGAGTTAACTCAATTTACGCAAACTTTTGACCGTGTGGCTGAACTCTCAGTGGAGCAAAGAACGCTCGAAACAACGTTATCAGAGCGAGAAAAGCAGGCTATTTTGCAAACCAAACTCGTTGTTGAGCGATTGAGAAAAGAGCAAACCTATTATCACCAAGAGGCAGAAACCTTAGCCGGGCAAACACAAACCTTAGTGCTGGTGGCGTGTGCTCTCTTTGCCTTCATCATTATCGCGTTACTTAGCCGTTTGAGTTTCTCTCTTTCCCGTTCGTTAACCACCACGATGGCGCAAATGAAGCGTCTCTCTGAAGGGGATTTCTCTAGTCGCTTGCCAGTCAGCGACAACCGTAACGACGAGTTTAATCAATTAGCCTTGGCGTTAAACCAAAGCTGTGAGGAACTAGGCGCTTTGGTGCAACAAGTGCAGTTACAGGGCCACAGTTTATCGGAAAACGCGACATCTCTTATGCAGGGCTTGTCTTCCTCTGAGCAAGAGCAAATAAGCTTGGGTGAACAAACCGAACAATTAGCCGCTGCGACAGAGCAAATCAGTGTCACTACTGACGAAGTCAATCAAGTGGTGGAATCCGTATCAAGCCTTAGCGCCTCCTCGCATCAAGCGGCTGAGCAGGGCGCATTAGTGATAGAGCAAGCGATTCGTTCTTTAGAAGACGTTGCCGGTATTTTGTCGGCTGCATCAACCCATACCGAGCAGCTTGAACAGGCTTCTTTAAAAGTCGATGCCGTGATGGAAACCATCAATAGCATTGCTGAGCAAACCAATCTGTTGGCACTCAATGCCGCGATCGAAGCGGCCCGCGCTGGTGAACAAGGGCGAGGTTTTGCGGTGGTTGCCGATGAAGTGCGGGCCTTGGCAGTGAGAACTGTCCAAGCAGTAGGGGAAATCTCAGGTACCATCGAGACGATGAAAAAAGAAAGCGATGAAGTGATTCAATACATTAATCGCTCTGAACACACGGTCGAACAAGGACAAGAAAAAGGCGAACAAGCCAAACAAGCCTTGCAAGGTATCATCGAAAAATCTGGCCAGGTTAACCAGCAAACCGATGAAATCAGTCACTCAGTGGGTGAATTAAACCGCACCAGTGGCTCTATGGCACAAGGGATGGTAACGATGGCATCGAGCATGCAAACCCTACAAGACAAACACCACGAACTGCAACTTGACAGCCAGAAAGTCGAAACGGCCGCTAAATCCCTTGATCAATATTGCAGCCGCTTTGTGGTCCGCTGATAAAAATCGCCAGTAATTACCCATTTAAAAGCGCCTACACCAGGCGCTTTTTTATCCTCTCTCTTATGAGGACACACACCTTTCTTATGAGGACACACACCATTTCAAATCAACTTCTCTTAGCAGGACACACACCGTGCCACTGGCTAGGTAGAACAAACAGCCCAGTGATGACTTACCGAACATCCCCTTAGTAGGACACACACCTTAATTGTGGCTGTCATCACTCTCTTAATGGGACACACAAGATAAATTGTTATCTTAATGGGACACACAAGATAAATTGTTAGGTTGAAGTTTTGAACGGCAAAATACCCTTAGCAGGACACACACCGTTGTTGAGGCTGCCGTCTCTTTCTTAGCGGGACACACTTCTTAGCGGGACACACAGCATAAACTGTCATGTTGAAGTTCTGAACGGCCAAATAGACAAAAAGTAGGATAAAAAAACGCCAGCTCAGTGGCTGGCGTTGGTCTCGAGTCAATCAGTAAGGGAATACAATATTAGACTCAATCTTTAGAGTGACTCCGTAAAGGTACGGGCAATCACATCTTGTTGTTGCTCTGTTGTTAGTGAGTTAAAGCGCACCGCATAACCAGAAACGCGAATGGTTAGCTGAGGGTAGTTCTCAGGGTGTTTCACCGCATCCATCAAGGTATCTCGGTTAAGCACGTTCACGTTCAAGTGCTGGCCGCCTTCTAACCCTTGCTCGTGGTGGAAGTAGCCATCCATCAAGCCAGCCAGGTTGCTGCGCTGTGAATTTTCATCTTTACCTAAAGCATTTGGCACAATAGAGAAAGTATAAGAGATACCGTCTTTCGCGTGGGCAAATGGCAATTTACCGACAGAGGTTAATGAAGCCACCGCGCCTTTTTCATCACGGCCGTGCAT
>JBFGYW010000230.1:0-4130 GCA_041587235.1 Vibrio sp. | reverse complement strand
ATATGGATGGCACCATCATTGATTCTATGCCAGCCCATTTACAAACTTGGCTACGCACATCAGCCCATTTTGATTTTCCCTATGACAAAGAATGGCTGCACAGCATGGGAGGGATGCCCAGTCATAAAATCACCCAAGAGATCAATCAGCGCTACCAACTCAACCTCGACCCTGCCGAGGTTCAAACCTTCAAAACCCGTGAGTTTTTGAGTATGGACCTTGAAAACATCGTGACCTTGATCCCTTGTACCTATGCGTTGGTTAAGCACTTTTCTGGCCAAAAACCCATGGCGGTCGGTACCGGCAGTTCCACCTCAACCGCCACGCGCTTGTTGACTCAATTGGGTATTATTGAGTTGTTTGAGACGATTGTTACGGCTAATGATGTGGTGAATCACAAGCCTAATCCAGACACCTTTTTATTGGCGGCAAAGCGTATTAACATCGAGCCAAGTGCTTGTGTGGTATTTGAAGATACGGAACTGGGCCTTCAGGCCGCGCACGCAGCAGGGATGGATTGCGTTTTAGTCAAAGACAACCAACTCTCGTTCCACCCTGTTAAGCAAACTGCCTAAAACTATTAAAAACCAGCCATTTAGATTAGAATGACCAGTCAAGTGACGCGTCGATAGCACGGTGGGGGAACTCTCGTGCTTATTTTGTCTCTAATCGCGTGTTGCTTGCTGTTTGGGGAAGCACTCTGCCTTTCTTTAACCACGGTTGAGCAACATGAGTATGATTTTTCATTTTATATGACGATGGCCTTGCAAAGGGCGATGGTCTTGCAAAATACGCTTGTTTGCCAAAGTAAGTCTGCCAAAGAGCGGGAGGAGTGCCCAAGTTAGGTACTCGCGCCTATTTGACGGCTCGCGTTATCTGCGCTGTTTTTCACATTTTTAGAGTATTACATGGATATAGTTCAAAGCATTTTTCTTGGTTTAATCGAAGGCATCACCGAGTTTTTACCCATCTCATCGACCGGCCATTTAATTGTCGCCAGTGAATGGTTAGGTATAGCACAAACAGACACCAATAAAGCGTTTGAAGTGATCATTCAGTTGGCCTCAATCTTGGCGGTCGTCACCCAATACAAGCAGCGCTTTCATCCTAAGCACCTCTCACTGTGGCTGAAAGTGGCGTTGGCATTTCTGCCGATTGCCGCTGTGGGCTTTCTCTTTCGGCATCAAATTAAAGCCTTGTTCAGTATCGAAGTCGTTCCATGGATGTTCATCATTGGTGGGGTGATTTTTCTGCTCCTCGAGCGGTACCTCAAGCGCACGCCACCAACGGTCCATTCTCTCGATGACATCTCGTATCCGCAGGCTGCTATTGTTGGCTTTGCACAAATTTTTGCTTTAATCCCAGGAACAAGCCGAGCAGGAGCCACTATGGTTGGCGCTTTATTGGCCGGTATGAGCCGGACAGTCAGTGCCGAGTTCTCGTTTTTGCTGGCATTACCTGTGATGGTGGCGGCGGCAGGCCTTGAGTTTATCTCGCATTACAACGACTTTTTGGGGATGAGCATGATGCCGCTGGTGGTGGGCTTTATTACCGCTTATATATCAGCTTGGGTGGTGATGAAGCTCTTTTTAGCCTTCTTAAACCGCTTTACCCTTAATGCATTTGGTATTTATCGCATTCTGTTCGGTGCGGTGTTGTTGTATTGGCTACACGTTTAGCCTTCTGACAAATGATCGTTTTGAGGATACCCGCGAGCTTACCTGGTCAATAAGGGAGCCTAGCTCGCGGGTAAACGACGACTTATGAGACAATCTTAATCAATTCGACCTCGAAAATAAGCACGCAATGCGGTGGGATCTTACCACCACCAAAGCGCCCATAGGCGAGCTCGCTCGGCACGTAAAGACGCCATTTGTCCCCCTCAACCATCTGAGTAACCCCCAACTGCCAGCCTTTAATGACTCGGTTAAGGGGAAAAGTGATTGGTTTGTTTCTCTCTACAGAGCTGTCAAATACCGTCCCATCAATAAAGGTGCCGTGGTAGTGAACCGTCACTTTACTTTTGGGATCGGGATGCTTTTCCCCATCACCGCTGGCAAGAACTTGATATTGCAGACCAGAGTCTAAGGTGATCACGCCTTCTTTTTCTTTGTTAGCGGCTAAGAAGTCTTGGCCTTGCTGGCGAGCTTGTTTTCCGAGTTTGCGCTTACGCCACTGGCGAGCGAGTAGGGCAATCATCAAAGCCAATAAAATGGCCTGAATAATCAATGGTGACATGAATTTCTCCTATCCGTTTTTTCGGCTACTGTAACAAAATTGTCGGCGAATCAATAAAGAATTTGCCACTAAGGCCGATATAAAATCAGTGATTGTATGATTGGGATAGCAAAATGAAAAACATCGCTGTGTTGAGCTTGGTCTTGTTAACCGGCTGTAGCCAAACCTCAGACTGGTTACAAGGGCCGTCGACCCTGTCCGTTGCGCCGAAATCGAGCCAAGAGGTGATGTACCCTGAATGGGGCGAAGCGCCGACGCCTCTTGCGCAAACCACTCAGAAAACTCGGGTTTCGGTCTCCTCGCAAATGACGCAATATTCAAATGCTAATACGATGGCAACAATGGGACATGGGCAAAATCAAGCTGGCGAGCTCAATCATGCTGAGTTAGAAAGTGCTCTGCAACAAATGGGAATTTCTTACCAGGTTCAACCCGGCGAAACCTTGGTGATTCACTTGCCTAAGCTCCTACAGTTCAAAACCGATTCCGCCATGATCGCGCCTCAAGCGAAGGAGAAACTCGATCACTTAGGGCGTTACCTAGCTATGCGCAAAAACATCACCATCGTGATTGGTGGCAATGCCGATGACCGAGGCAGCTATAGCTATAATAATACCTTATCGGATTTACGCGCCGCTCAAGTCGAAAAACGTTTATTGCTTGGCAATGTCGAACCGACCCGAGTGTTTACCAAAGGCTATGGCGAGTTTTTACCCTTGTGCCCTGCCAAAACCGCCGAAGCAAGAGCGTGTAATCGTCGAGTTGATTTATGGCTCATTCTCGACAGCTAAATAGATAAATAGATAAAGAGGTAAACAACTAAACAACTAAACAACTAAGCAACTAAACAGCGAACAACCCTCACGCTGTCTCTTAATCCCAATCACACTATCCATATTGCGTTAAGCATGACCCGCGAACGTCAGCACAACCAGCGCTGCCACCATGGCTTGTTAGGGCGTTGAGCCTCTCCGTATGCCTTGCCCGTGTAATAACTTTCCATCAATACCGTCCGATAATGGTGGTTTTGCAGATTGGCGTCTGGAGCGATGAGCTGTGCTGAACTGGTCGCGTGATCGGCGGCGAGGCTCAAATCCATATGTAACCAGCCTTGAAGATACAACCACAGCTGTGTGATGAGCAAAAAGTCACTTAGGCTCTGGTCTTGAAACTTGCTGGCATCGGCAGGGGATAAATGGCGCTGAAAAACATCGCTCATGTTTTGTCGACTATCACGGGTGGCTTCTAGATGACTGCGTGCGTCAATTTGAGCTTTCGTCAGTACGCCAAGCAAAATTCGATGGGGCGATAGCTCGGTTTTTTGCACTCGGGTATGGCGAAAAAGATCATTGTATTGTGCACAGAGGCGCTCGATGTCAGCATGGTAATCGGAAAAACAGTTGGCGTGATCGATATTGAGCGTTTTGAGGTGATGGTAAAGAGTGTCTGTCATTGCGAGCTTATCGGTTTGGTTCTTAATTGCTACTGTACCAACAGACAAAAAAATAGCCAGCGTAAGCTGGCTATTTTTAAGCAAATCGTTGCAAATCAAAATTAGATAACTTTGATGCTCTCAGCTTGTGGGCCTTTTTGACCTTGAGAGATAACGAATTCAACTTTTTGACCTTCAACAAGAGTACGGAAACCGTCACCTTGGATTGCAGAGAAGTGTGCAAATACGTCTGGGCCATTTTCTTGTTGAATAAAACCAAAACCTTTAGTTTCGTTGAACCACTTTACGGTACCAGTAACTGTGTTAGACATGATATTTCCTAATCTAAAATAAAAATTTGAGCCATTTTGGCGCGGATAGCATGGAAAAAAAATTGCTATTGCGTACCACAGGTCGGGTTACAAGTAATCCAACGAAATGTGTAAAACAAAGAACTCTT
>JBFGYW010000229.1:0-4148 GCA_041587235.1 Vibrio sp. | reverse complement strand
CCCCATCGCCAGTACCACAAGGTCATATACCACAAGGTTATATTGATTACAGTCACAGCAACGCCAATGGATTGGTGATTTTTTCGGGTTGGTGCAGCGACGTAAACACGTTACGTCTCACGGTCAATGGCGCCAATTTTTCTCAAGACATCAAGCACATCATGCGTTACTCTCGCCCAGATGTGTCCGTTGAAATCGGGGTGAATCCCGAGACCTTAGTTGGCTTTATTGGTATCGCGCACGTACAGAATCACCCCGTGGACACGCTATCCTTACACCTATCTGAGGAGAGGGTTCATCACAGTGTAGTGAAAAGCAGTCCCACTGCAACTTCACCAGGGGCCAATCACAAGGTGTCGGCGATTCAACAAGTCCTCAATCGCGTGGATATTTACTCAGAAGACTTCTTCAATCAACTTGGCCCTCAAGCACTGGCATTAGTCCAGGCCATTTGGCAGGGCGAGACGCTGCTCGATGAGGTTAGCCCCGAGGTGAAAGGGTACGGCGATGGGCCAGCCAAGCCTCAAGTGTCATTGATTATTCCCATTTATCGCCGTTACGATTTTGTCGCTCATCAAATCGCCGCCTTTGCACAAGATGCGGACATGGCCAACCATGAAATTATCTATGTGCTTGATGATCCTCTCATTGAACGTGAGTTTGCTATCAGTTGCCACGGTATTTATCAAACTTTTCGCCATCCATTTAAAACCGTCTACGGTGGAAAAAACCTCGGTTTTGCTGGCGCTAATAACCTGGGGGTCAGTGTTGCCAGTGGCGATTATATTTTAGCGCTCAACTCTGATATTTTGCCGTCACAACACGGTTGGTTAACCCGCTTAGTCACTCAATTTCTGGCATTGGATAACCCAGGGTTGCTCGGCACTCGTCTTGTTTATGAAGATGAAACCATTCAGCATTTGGGCATGGAGTTTGCCGATGATGCTTACTACCCAGGGATTTGGATGAACTACCATCCTTACAAAGGCATGCCGGCCTCGTTAGTGTGTCAAAATTTGGCCTCGACACTCGAAGTTCAGTCGGTGACGGGCGCATGTATGTTGATGGAGCGGGAAACCTACCTCGAGCTAGGCGGTTTTGATACTTGCTACGTTTTAGGCGATTTTGAAGACTCGGATCTGTGTTTAAAAGTCCACGACAGCGGTAAAAAGATTTATCTCGACACGCAAGAAAAGCTCTATCACCTTGAGCGTTTGTCACAAAATTTAGTCGACAGTGGCGATTGGAAATTTAAACTCACTTTGCTTAATGGCTTACTGCAAAAACAAAAGTGGCAACAAAAAATCGAAGAAGTAAGAGGGCGTTATGCGTAAAGTGTTAGTGATTGCTCATGGTCACCCAGAGCTCAACAAAGGCGGTGGTGAGCAAGCGGCGTATCAATTTTTTCAGCAGTGCCTCGCACAAGGGGATGATGCGTATTTTTTAGGGCGAACCGATGCACTGCCTCACGGTGGCGCGGCGTTTTCTAGCCTCGATGACGAGGGGCGTGAGATTTTATTTCACACCACACAAGATGACTTTTTCTTGATGTCGAACATAAAAACCCGCCATCTGTGGACCGATTTTAAAGATCTATTAACCCTGATCAACCCAGAAGTCATTTACCTACATCATTACTTCTTCTTGGGTATCGAACTCTTAACTATCGCCAAGAAAACCTTACCCAACACGCCGATTATCATGACGTTACACGAGTATTATGGGATTTGCGCCAAGGGTGGATTGATGCTTAAAAACCCTCAGCAATTGTGTTACCAATCGAGCCCCCAAGCGTGTCACCGCTGTATGCCTGAAAAGTCACCCGGCGATTTCTTTCTTCGCAAACAGTACATTGCTAACCATTTGTCTTTGGTGGATCACTTTATTAGTCCATCGCAATTTCTCAAAGATCGTTACGTCGACTGGGGCATTGCCGAACAAAAAATTACCGTATTAGAAAATGGCCAACCGGATGTGAAACCTCTGCCACTCAAGGCCGCTGACGACAAAGTCCGTTTGACCTATATGGGGCAAATTAACCCCTACAAAGGGTTGGATGTGTTGTTGCAAGCGCTTTTGCTGCTTAGTGATGAGGAACGCGAGCAAATCCAATTAGAAATTCACGGCTCTGGCTTTAATCAGCAGTCGAGTGATTATCAAAAGCAGGTGAAAAAACACGTCAAACAGTTGGGCGATTGCGTGCAATTACACGGTCGATACGATTTGCATCAATTACCGGCCATTTTACAAGACAGTGACTGGGTTGTCGTGCCATCAATTTGGTGGGAAAACTCCCCCATGGTGATTCAAGAAGCGCTGAATTACGGTCGGCCTTTAATTGTGAGTGACATTGGTGGTATGGCAGAAAAAGTTCAAGATCAGGTCACAGGCTTACACTTTAGCGCGGGTAAACCATACTCGTTAGCGAAAGTACTCAAGCAAGTGATTGCCAATCCCTCTTTGAGTTCTTCATTGGCCGGGAATATTCAAAAGCCATTGACGGTAGAACAAACGTATCAAACATTGTTATCGATGACTGCCGTCAATGATGAGAATTCATCTTCAGATGATTGCCAATAATCTCGTGACTGAATTGAAATGGAAGAAACTATGACTCGAGTTGTCATTCACATTGGGACCGAAAAAACCGGGACCACCAGTTTACAGCACTTTTTTCATCAACATCGTGCTTCCTTGTTGGCGCACAATGTTGTCTACCCTCATATCGGTCAGCGCGCCGATGCGCATTTTGATTTAGTCAATGAGATCCATCCTTTGGATCACAACGGCCGCTTTATGGAATTTTTGCCTCAGCCTAACCAACCTATCGGGCATTTATGGGGTAAGTTAAAAACCTGTATCGAGCAACACGAGGGCAAAACGCTCTTGCTCAGTGCTGAGCATTTCAGTTCTCGTTGTCGTCAGCAAGGTTTGGCGTACATGGCGGATTTTTTTCGCACGCTGAATATTGAGCCTGAGATCTTAGTGTTTTTGCGCCCGCAAGATGAGTTTATTGAGTCGTCATATTCGACCGAAATCAAGGCCGGTGGTGTGAAACCCTTTGCCAATAGCTTAGCCCATTATAGCAGCCAGCCATTTCGTTATGACTATGCCGTACTACTGGACTTATGGGCTCAGCACTTTGGTCAGCAAGCGCTCCATGTGGTGCCTTATCAGTCTCATGTTGTGGCCGATGTGTGTCAGTACACTTTGAGTTATCTCGGACTGAGTGAGGAGGTGATTCGCTCAGAGTATAGTGCTCCGTCTGGTTCTACCCGGCTCAACAGCAAGTGGGGTCGAGATATGTTGGAGTTGGCGCGTATCGTTAATATTCATCACAAACACTTGTCGCCGGTGGAGAAAAAAGCGTTTTTGGATCGCTGCGCTGAGCGTTTACCCGCACAAGCGAATGAGACTCTGATGACCTCCGCAGAGCGACAAGCGGTGCGCGATCACTTTGCCTCGAGTAATCAGCAAGTCGCCGAGCGCTATTTACAGCGCCCCACTTTGTTTGATTGGCCGAGTATTGTTGAGCAAGCTCCATTAGCTCCGCCGTTGCCTAAGCATAAGTTGATTAGTTTGTTGTTGGATTGACATAGTGACATAGTGTAAAACAGATCGCTGCGCTGAAATAGAGTGTGACACAGTGTAAGACAGTCCGCTTCGCTTAACACAGTGAAATGCAGCTCTCAAAGATAAGATCTTGGTTTTGCTCTCGTTCCCACGCTCATGCGTGGGAATGCATAGGGTTAAGGAATCAGTAGCAGAAATAGCATCTGACACCGGTAATGGCTAGCACCATGAAGCCGTAACCGCTTTCTATTTAGTCACGGAAAATATCACTGTCTTTTTCTTGCCACCGTCAAACACTCAGGGGTCGGAGTCTCTAACATATCGCCGTGTTGGTGACTGCGCACTTACCTCGGCTGCCGACCCCGGGCAGTGAGCGCTTTTGGGTTACCATGATCCAAATGCTATTCACCCAGGTCTTTTCGCTGGCAATTCGATCATCGTGAACACTTGTACTCGGCGGTCTGCATTCCCACGCGGGAGCATGGGAACGAGGGAATGCAGTTGCCGCACGGTCAGTGGGTACTTTTCACTGTTCTTTACTGTATTTCACTGTGTCTCACTGTCTCATACTGTGT
>JBFGYW010000228.1:0-4215 GCA_041587235.1 Vibrio sp. | reverse complement strand
TTTGCAGCAGGCATGGGCATCGGTCTGATTTTCTGGGGGGTGGCAGAGCCTACCGCGCACTTCACCGGTTGGTATCACACCCCACTGGGCGTTGAGCCAAACAGCGAAGCCGCTCGTGAAATGGCGATGGGCGCGACCATGTTTCACTGGGGACTTCACCCTTGGGCCATTTATGCCATTGTTGGTCTGTCGATTGCCTTTTTCACCTATAACAAAGGTTTGCCTTTATCTTTGCGTTCGGCTTTTTACCCGATCCTTGGCAACCGTACTTGGGGTTGGTTTGGTCACTGTATTGATATTCTCACCGTACTCGCTACCTTATTTGGTTTAGCGACTTCTTTAGGTCTCGGTGCACAACAAGCTGCAAGTGGTCTTGACCATGTCTTTGGTTTTGAATCGACGGTTTATGTGCAATTAGCCATTGTGGTGTTCGTGACTGCCCTTGCGGTGGTTTCAGTCGTCCGAGGTATTGACGGCGGCGTTAAGGTACTGAGTAACCTGAACTTGCTGGCGGCATTTGTTTTGTTGCTTTTGGTTATTTTTGCTGGTATCCACGTCTTTTTCGACTCATTGAGCCTGGCTGTGACTGGGTACGTGAAAAACATCATTGCTCTTAGTACGCCGAGTGGCCGTGAAGACGAAGGCTGGCTACACGGCTGGACAGTCTTTTACTGGGCTTGGTGGATTTCTTGGTCACCATGTGTGGGTATGTTCATCGCTCGCGTTTCAAAAGGGCGTACCATTCGTGAATTCTTGATCACCGTTATTTTGGTTCCAACCATCATTACTTTCGCTTGGATGGCGGCTTTTGGTGGGTTGGCGATTGACCAAATCATGCACAAAGTGGGCGAGCTCGGTCAAAACGGTCTGACGGATATTACGCTTTCGTTGTTCTATCTCTACGAAGATTTACCACTTAGCAGCGTGTTGTCGTTTGTTTCAGTGATTCTGATCATGGTGTTCTTCATCACCTCTTCAGATTCGGCATCACTGGTCATCGATAACATTACCGCTGGCGGCAAAATGGACGTGCCTGTACCACAACGCGTATTTTGGGCATCGATTGAAGGCGTTGTTGCCGGGACGCTTTTGTGGGTCGGCGGTACAGAAACGGTTCAAGCACTGCAAGCCGGTACCATTTCAACCGGTTTACCCTTTACCTTTGTGCTGTTGACCATGTGTGTCAGTCTACTGATGGGATTGCGCACTGAGATGGCGCACCATAAGCATACTTATGTCGGCGTAAGATAAGCGTATTGACGAGTATTTAACTCAGCGCAAAAGCGAGTGGCTTTTAATCTCGCGATCAACCATGGCCAGTGATTGACTCACTGGCCATTTTTTTCGTGTCGCGAATACTGAAGATAATAGGACGCATATACAATTAGGTGAATCTGAATCAGATAGGGAGAAATTTGCTGGCTATCGCGTTAATACTGCACTTGAACATCTGTTCAACTGGTGTTAGCTTTTAGGTGTTATTGACAAATTAAGGATCAAACAATGAGTTCAACAATTAAACTCGATATCGTTTCCGATGTGGTGTGCCCATGGTGTATCGTCGGCTATAATCACCTACAAGCTGCCATAGAAGAACTGGGGCTGCAAAACCGAGTTGAGATTGAATGGCAACCTTTTGAACTCAACCCTGATATGCCTGCCGAGGGGGAAAACCTCAGAGCACATGTGGCGAGAAAGTATGGCGCTTCAGCCGAAGACAGTCAAAAAGCGCGCGAGGAAATTCGTCAGCGCGGGGCGGAGTATGGCTTCGAATTTAACTATTTCGAAGAGATGAAAATGGTCAATACGTTCGATGCCCATATTTTACTCGATTACGCCAAAAGCCAAGACAAACAAACTGAACTGAAGCTGCGATTATTTAGTGCTTTCTTTAGTGAGCAAAAAGATGTCTCTTTGCACTCGGTGTTGCTCGATGAAGTTGAACAGATCGGCCTAGACAGAGCGGAAGCACAACGCTGGCTTGACGATGAGGAGGTAAGACGTCGGGTTCGAGAACATCAAGCGATGTGGACCCAAGCGGGGATCAGCAGTGTACCGACGGTGGTGTTTAATCGTGAAAGTGCTATTTCAGGGGCTCACCCGGCGGAGTCGTTTAAACAAATCTTATCTGAATTGTCTGAATCATAACATCTTTAGGCACTGTTGATAGGTCCTGTTGACGTGTCGATACTGATACCGTGGTCGATGTGAATTGATCACGGAAATTGAATAAAAGGTTGCGACAGCCGTATTGGTCGATAAAAATGAGTTATTTTGACTGCCTGCTAACGCCGTTGAGGATTTCATTGTGCCAGTAAAAGAAAGCCTATCGATACGCTCTTATTCCCTCAATCAAGAGGGTCATAGCCATGACTTTTATCAATTGGTATTGCCACTTAGTGGAGTTATTGACATTGAGTTACCGGGTTATCAAGGCAAGGTTAAGCCTGGACAGTGTGTGGTGATTGAATTAGGCGTCTTACATTTGTTTCGCGCTCAAACTCAAGCTAAGTTTTTGGTTGCTGATCTTTTGTGTTTACCCAAACATTTTTTGGCCTTGCCAAAGCCTGTGATAAAGATCAGTCGGGCTATGTCGCACTATTTGCCATTTGTTGAACATCAACTTGAAAGTCAGCTTGGCGATCAAGTGGCCGTTTCAATGTTGGCTCTGTTCTACCAGCTTTTGGATCAAGAACCGCTTTTATTCCAAAGTGACGAACGAATACAAACCTCGATCGATTACATCGAACAGCATTTGGCTGAGCCTATGAATATCGAGGTGTTAGCCAGTGTCGCTCACCTAAGTGCCACGCAGTTTAAAAAGCGTTTTAAAGCCCAAACTGGGCAAACAGTCGCGCAATATATTTCTCATACCCGAATAAACAAAGCGTGTGCATTACTTCGTCATACTGATTACCCAATCCATGTTGTTGCCAATCTGGTGGGTTATTCCGACTCCAGTGCCTTTACTCGCCGTTTTCAAGCGATCACAGCTATGTCGCCAAGTCATTTTATCGGTAAGAGAACACAAGAGTAAAAAAGGGTCTTTTAGCCGGTAAAAAGCGTCCGAATAGCACATTACTGTGCCCTATATTCCCATAAAATGAGACTCTCTTTCTTGTGATATAGAGTGTCATCATCAATGGAAAAAAAGAAATATTATCAGGGAATACTTTGTCTTGTGGTGGCGAGCTTACTCTGGGGCACAACCGGGACCGCTGCCAGTTTTTTACCTCAAGTCAATGCATTAGCGATTGGCGCCATGACAATGTCTCTCGGTGGGGTATTATTGGCCTACCGTTCGCGACGCAGTATATCCGCTGATAAAAGTCGTTTGCGTCAACACAATAAGACGGTTCTCATTGGCGCATTGTGTGTTTTTACTTACCCAATGGCTTTCTATTTGTCGATGAGACTGTCTGGAGTCGCTATTGGTACCGTCATTTCAATTGCGAGTGCCCCCTTCTTTTCAGCCGTGTTGGACTACGTCATCAGCAAACAGGTCATTTCTCGTCGCTGGTGGGGGGCATTTTTGCTCGGAGGATCGGGTGTTTTCTTGTTGTGTATGCCGTCTTCGGAGCAAATTGACGCTCAAAATAGCAATGCCTTCGGTATCGGGTTAGCACTTGTTGCTGGGTTGAGTTACGCCGGTTACACCAAGGCAGGAAAACGCTTGATGGACGCTCAAATTTCTTCATCAGCGGCGATGGCCAGTATGTTCTTAGTTGCGGCTTTGCTTTTACTACCGACATTGTGGTTTACGGGGGAAGGATTATCGATACAGTGGCAAACCATTGGTGTGCTGATTTACCTTGGCGTGATCCCCATGTTTGTTGGTTATGTGTTGTTTGGTCAAGGGTTGTCGGTCATGCCTGCCAGTCAAGTTACTTTGATAACCTTATTAGAGCCGGTAATCGCAGCGGTTTTGGCGGTTTGCATCGTAGGAGAGCATTTAGGGACAAGGGGGACATTAGGCGTAGTCATGGTTATTTTGTGCATTCTAGTTCAGTCTCGTCAGAAATCAATGATGAGTGATTAACCCACTAAATTGAAGGGGGGTTAGTAGGCAAGCCATGCCGATAACTGCGTGAAAGAGCATAGAATTATTATGGTTTACGTCTTGTTATCGAAAATCTCTTAATACAAAGCGTTTTATTCTGTTGTTATTGCTCACCAACTGAATGAGAGAGGTGCAAACTGCCTTATAAAGTCAAC
>JBFGYW010000227.1:0-4219 GCA_041587235.1 Vibrio sp. | reverse complement strand
TTGGTTGGGCTTTGGGGGCTCAATAGATTACGGGGTGATTCAAATTCCTACGTTTCGAGAAACAGATATTGGGCAGTGGATTTTATCCTTACTTAATACAGATTGGGATACATGGGAAAAAAAGTGGGATTTTTTTCATAAAAACGTTAGTGGCTCTAAAGTGCTCTGGGTTTTGATTGTGATTCATATTGCTGCAGCGCTGCATCATCATATTGTGCAAAAAGACGATACATTATTGAAAATGATGCCTAAAAAACGCGATAAGTAGGTATATGTGATTGGTAGATTGAGCATTGAGTCTAAACTGAATATGAAGGTTAAATAGGGCTCAGGCGGTTGTCTTTACCCTATTTGATACTGGTATTGAGTTAGCGAAATGCCATTGCGCCTTTGCCAACGCCTTAATAACCTGTAATTTTTCATCTAGTGAAAGTTCTTTTTTTACTTCATCAGCAATAAAATTTGCCAGTAATTCAACCCTAGTATCAGTTGGGAGAATTTCACTTTTTGATTGACTTTGCAATGGCAAGCTCAAATTCGCTTTGTGGTGCTTGGTATTTAAAACCAAAGTGCGTCTCATCACTGACATCCTGTAAATCATGCACAAAAGATAATTCACTCAACATGACTTGATCTTCTTTGAGTGGCAAGGTTAATTTCATGCCAACGTTTGGCAAACTTTTGCTCTATTCGTGTATTTCTATTGCCATTAACTAGGATTTCTATCGGTGAACGATGACCATGGGCAACTCGTTTGAAAAACAGCGGAAACAAGCGATCGCAATCACCGAAATACGCACTTGGTAGCGCGCAATCGAGAGTTCGAATTTCTTACTCACCGCCACATTTTAAAAAAAAACGTCCTAGGGCGTTTTTCACGCCTTAAGTTTTTTTAAAATCAATGAGTTATGCCTGGTTGTAATGTCCGCGAGTCGTCACAGTCATTTTACCGCTTGATTTTTGAGCCCAGTATTAACGCCTGGGCTCACAGGGTATGGTTAACAAAGGACAAAATCGACACAAGTCCCAATTACGCTTTTTTGCCTTTGCGTTTACTCGGTGGTGGTGGACTGTGTTGGAGTTCAACTTCCCCCATCAAGCAACGAGGAACAAAGGGAAATGTCTCTGTAATTAGGTAAGCGTATTGACCATTAATCACCGTACCGTTACAGACATCTAAGGTTTTTTCATTACCGGTAAACTCCCAATCGTCGGTGATGACGCCATTACGCTTGCTCTCCATAGCAAAGAGGCCACCGGTTGGCCCGCCTTTTTTATACTGACAACCCGTGCCGACACGAGCGCTCTGCTTGATTGTGTAACCGGATTGATAAGCGCCACTTTTCGAGTAATAAATCAAAAAACCATCGGCAGCAAAACCTAAAAAGACTAAGTCATCGTCCGAGGTTTTCACTATACCTTCTGGTACGCCATGGTAATGATATTGTCCGGTCGGTTGAACATGGGCATTATTAAAGTCGATGCCTAAATCAAAACGAGATTGGATGGCCTCAATACGATACTCCTCACCAGAATCACAGACAAACCATTCATTCGTTTGTGGTTCAAAAATCAGTCCATCGTAGGTGATGCCGACCATGTGACGATCGGTTGGCGTTCCTGTATTCACAGGCTTAGTGGTAAAGGTGTAATCGAGATCCTGTGCCGATATCGCATTGGGGTTTGACGGTCCAGGAAACTCGCCTGTTGGGTAAGTCGGCAAAGCTTTTGATTGAATGTGGCGCGTCTGTGCGTCTTCATCAACAACGACTTTGACGATTGTGCCTAATTCTTGCGTGGTGATTTCATAAGAACTGAGGTAATCAATATCATGGGCTTGGTGATGATCCTCATTTTGGTGGGCAATACTCGGTAGAGAAAACAAGGCAATTAAAGGGATGTATTTTTGTTGCATAAAGAGGCTCTCATATCGGACGTTTTTTTAATGTTAGTATTGAAATCAGTAAAAACCAAATGAAGAGTGCAACGATTTACTCTACAGGACTTTGTTCTACGACCTACGTAAGTAAAATGCTGTTGGTCGTTGATTTTTCTTGACTAAGTCAGTTAAGCGGGACGGTTAATTAGCAAAACACACTTAGACATCGAAATGGGCAACTATGAGAAAAGAGTGAGTGTGAATACTTGATAGGAAAAAGGGCAACTGTGGCACAAATCATTGTGCCACAGCAAAGCGACGTTCTGGTATTGAATTGAGTAGTCACATCAATAACCGCGCAATTATCGAAAGGCCATGGCTCCTTTGCCGACGCCTTCGTAGGCAATCACTTGTAATGATTGTTGTTCATCAAGGGTCTTGTTTACTTCATCAGCGATAAAGTTTGCCAATAACTCCACGGTTGTGTCTGTGGGTAAAATCTCACTGTCTGCTTTCGCTATCGCAATTTGAAACTCACCTTGCGGGGCCTGGTACTTAAATCCAAAGTGGGTCTCATCGCTGATCCCTTGGCACTCGTGAGCAAATGACAATTCATTGAGAGAGACTTGGTCTTCCTGTGTCGCTAGGTAGATGTCTTGCCAGCGTTTGGCAAATTGTTGTTCACGTTGCGGGTCGCGTTGGTCGTTAATGAGAATTTCTATCGGAGAGCGATGCCCGTGAGCAATGCGTTGGCAATTGCCATCGTGTTTTTTTAAGCCGTGAGAGTAATGATAATAAGCCCCATCGATGTTTTCCGGTCTTAGGGTAAGCTCAAGGCCAGTCACATTACTCGGTAAGTGCTCTAAAAGCAGCTTATCAAGGTGTGAAGTCACCGTCTCTGGCGTCACATGTTTGGTGTCAATCAAACAAAAGGCTTGCTCTGGGCAATGTAAATGAATGGCTTTACCTGGGCGTAAAAAGTCCACTTTTGCATATCCAGGTTGAGTTTCGCGATAGTGCAAGTTGTCCAATTGAGTCGGTAATAACAAGCGGTGATCAACCCATTCATCGATCAAGTGTTTGATTTGTTTTTTTACTCGACCGAAATCGAGCACCATACTCATTTCGTTGAGTTGACCAGAGAGGCTAACATCGACGATCCAACTTTCACCCACAATTCCGCGTTGCTCACACAGATAGGACATGTCAATGACAGTGAGATCTCGTACAAATAGGTTCAAAGCCCAATTCCTCTTACATCGTTAATTTTTACTTTGATGCATCTTAACATATTGCCCAACACGAAAGGGAATAATCCCAGCTCAATTCTTTTAGCAAATAAGAAGGTTGAAGACCGTGCTGACAACATTATTATCTCAAAGTATGAGTAAGGAAAATGAAGCTTGTACAATCAATACCATAAAGGCGCGTAGTGTTTCTCATCAAGCGATCTGATTAACACGCTAAAAAAACCAGCAAATGGTCAGTGGCCAGCAAGTGGAGACCATATTACCGCGCGCATGGGGGTACTTTTTAACCTCAGAGCATTATTGGACTTAGTACTTAAAATCTAGGCGGTTTTCAACACGACCAACACCCTCAATGCTGACTGAAACGCTATCCCCTTGCTTGAGCGCTTGGGTTCGACCCGGTGTGCCCATATAAATGAGATCTCCGGGTTTCAAAGTAAAGTATTGACTGAGATAACTCACGACTTTATCAACACTGTGGATCATGTTCTCGGTATTCTCTTGCTGGACGATTTTTCCATTTAGGCGAGTCGTTAGCATGAGGTTATGATAATCAACGCCTTGAGTCATAGTAGCCGCAATCGGGGCAAAACCATCAGCAGCTTTTGCTCGCATCCATTGTAAATCCTGACCTTGCCAAGTCCGCTCGGTCAAATCATTGCCTACCGTAACACCAAAAACAACATCGGAAACTTGTTGAGGTGAGATATTTCGAGCTCTTTTGCCAATGACAATCACCATTTCGCCTTCAAAATGCACGTTACGAGCGCCCTTAGGAACCTCAATGGTGGCGCCGGAAAGGATCAGTGAAGAGGGCAGTTTTAAAAATAATGGTGGCGGCCGATCTGAAGGTGAAGACAAGTGGCTGGCGAAGTTCATCCCGACCGCAAACACTTTTTCGGGTTGGGTGGGTAGCAGCAGTTGAGTTTGACTTCTCTCAACAGGGTGCTCAGACACAGTGTACTTTGTAAAAATATTCCCTTTAATGGGGTAAATCTGCTCGTTTATGAGTTGTCCGTAGTGAGTATTGCCTTGATATTGAAAGCGCACAAATTGTTTCATCACTGTGTCGTTCGCCAGCGTTACCGCG
>JBFGYW010000226.1:0-4220 GCA_041587235.1 Vibrio sp. | reverse complement strand
CTTCTCGGTAAATCAGCCCTTCGGTCTCTAAAGAAACCAAAACCTCTTTAATGGTGATGCGTGTTGTGGCAAAACGCTCACTCAACTCACGCTCTGAAGGCAGCTTTTGTCCTGCAGAGATCAATCCTGCGCGGATTTTTTGTCTCAATTGAGTTTTGATTGTCCCTAGTTGAGGGCGGGTTGTGTCTTTCCTTGCCATGGGGTTGAGAGTTTGAGTGTCAGTCATAAAGGTATCCCACCTTAGACCAACAAAATAACACCAATATGACAAGCCGTTCAGCGCTTGCGTTCGCCATAAAACTGCAATGGAAACTCAGCAAAACTGTCAAGTAAGTTACGCCCATTCGTCACAGAATCCTCATAGCATACAAATCGAACTTACTGACCTAGTCCAGAAGGATAGAGACAATGAAAATTTTGCAAAGCCGTTCGACAATCACCGCTGCAGTGTTACTTGCTGCGACCCTTTCTACTCCCACTTTTGCTCAACAATCAGAAATAGACTCACTGGTTGCTGCCGCGCAAAAAGAGGGCGCGGTTTACAGTGTGGGTATGCCTGACAGTTGGGCAAACTGGAAAGATACTTGGGCCGATTTGAATACACAGTATGGTTTGAAGCATCAAGATACGGACATGAGCTCGGCTCAAGAAATTGCCAAGTTTGAAGCTGAGAAGAAAAATGCAACGGCGGATATTGGTGATGTGGGTTTCGCGTTTGCACGAGTTGCGGTGAAAAAGGGCGTAACACAGCCTTACAAACCGACGATGTGGGAGGATATCCCTGACTGGGCAAAAGACAAAGAGGGTCACTGGGCACTGGCTTATACCGGAACCATTTCTTTTATCGTCAATAATAACCTGGTTAACCATGCCCCTAAAACCTGGTCCGACTTACTTGAGGGCGATTACAAAGTCACGGTTGGCGATGTAGGCGTCGCTGCTCAGGCCAACAATGCGGTATTGGCTGCGGCCTTTGCCAATGGCGGCGATGAGTCCAACTTAGAGCCAGCACTGAATTTCTTTGCAAAATTGGCCAAACAAGGGCGTTTATCCTTCACGGACCCAAGCATTGCTAATTTAGAAAAAGGGGAAATTGAAGTCGCTGTTTTATGGGATTTTAACGCGCTCAACTATCGTGACCAAATCGATCGTGATCGCTTTACCGTCAATATCCCGCAAGACGGCTCGGTGATTTCAGGTTACACCACCATCATAAATAAATACGCACAAAACCCGAACGCGGCTAAGCTTGCTCGTGAGTACATTTTTAGCGACCAAGGACAAATCAATCTCGCCGAAGGTTATGCTCGCCCCATTCGTACCAATGTAACCTTACCTCAGTCTGTACAAGATAAGTTAATTGCCAACGACCAATACCAAAACGTTCACCCCGTGACGGACTTCTCTGCTTGGGAAAAGTCGGCGCGCAAACTGCCACGTCAATGGCAAGAAAACGTTCTCATTCATCAACAATAAGAGTGTCAAAAATGAGCAATAAGGTAATTCTTGTTGTTCTAGACGGCCTTAATTATCAGGTAGCCCGACATTGTATGGGCTACCTAAATGGCCTTTTAGAACACAGCGAACAGCGAGAAAACAAGCGTGTGTCACTCTACCAAATACAGTGTGAACTGCCCTCCATGTCTCGTCCGCTTTACGAGTGTATCTTGACCGGTAAACGCCCCGTAGAGAGCGGGATCGTCAACAATGAGGTTGTGCGCTTGTCGCATCATCAATCGATTTTTAGCCTGGCAAAAGAGCAAGGTAAGGTGACGGCTGCCGCTGCGTATCATTGGGTGAGCGAGCTTTACAATCGCGCTCCTTTTGTGCCCGCCCGCGACCGATTTACGGACGACGTATCACTCAATATTCAGCACGGTTGTTTTTATCATTGGGATCATTACCCGGATGAGGCTTTGTTTCTCGATGCAGAGCATTTGCGCGTGACACACCAGCCCGATTTTTTGTTAATTCATCCGATGAATATCGACGATACCGGTCACAAGTTTGGTTTGGATTCTGCCCAATATCGCAACTGTGCTCGCGGCGCCGACATTATATTGTCGAACCATATCGAAACCTGGCTGGCGGATGGGTACCAAGTTATTGTCACCAGCGATCACGGCATGAATAATGACCACTCTCACGGCGGGATTTTAGCTGAGGAACGAGAAGTGCCGATGTTCGTGATTGGCGATCAGTTTTCTCATCACCAAGGTCAGGTAAAGCAAACGGAAATATGCGGGCTCGTTTGTCAACTTCTCGACTTAGAACACAATAAACCCTATGCGCAGGAGCTGTTGGTATGAGCCGTGGAGTAGGGCACTCGCGTTTTCAGTCCGGGTGTCGCCGATTAAAGCCCGTCTTGTGGTTGCTGCCCTTTGGGATCGTTTTTTACGGGTTTCAGCTCGCCCCCATGGTGTGGGTTTTCATCAATAGCTTTATCTACGATGAGACATTCTCGTTTGAAAACTATAGCGAAATCCTTAACTCAGCGTTTATGTTACAGGCGTTGAGTAACAGCCTGTGGTTAGCCTTGTGGTCGAGTGTCTTGGGGCTGTTGATTGCCACGATCCTCGTGTCTTCTTTGCGCAGAGTTGAATCAAAAATACGCGATGCGGTGATTGCTTTTACCAATATGAGCAGTAACTTCGCGGGAGTGCCCTTGTCTTTCGCCTTTATTATCATCTTGGGGACCAATGGCGCCGTCACCTTGTTGTTGAAACAATACGGGTTACTCGGCGATTTTGATCTATACGGAAAATGGGGGCTATTGGCGATTTATGTTTACTTTCAAATTCCTCTCGCGGTGTTGCTTTTATACCCGGCCTTTGATGCGTTAAATGACGATTGGCAAGCGGCGGCGGCATTGTTGGGCGCGAGCCATAAAACCTATTGGCTCAAAATCGCTTTGCCTGTGCTGTCTCCAGCTTTACTTGGGACGTTGATTATTTTAATTGCCAATGCGATTGGTGCGTACGCGAGTGTCTATGCGCTTACGTCTGGTAACTACAACGTGATCACCGTTCGCATTGCCAGTTTGGTGTCTGGCGATTTGTTCCTAGAGCCTAATCTCGCTGCGGCCATTTCTGTGATTGTGATGTGCTTATTAGCCTTTATTACGTTGATCAACCAATGGTTGATGTCGAAAAGCTATGCCAGTAAAAGAGGGGGAAATCAGTGATGACTACCGTCAATACCCGGCTACATAAAACCATTGTCTATACCATTGTCTCCCTGATGCTAATCCCGATATTGGCCACATTCGTTTACTCTTTGTCCTCGCGCTGGGGCGCGACCATTTTACCGGATGGCTTTAGTCTAAAATGGTACGGCGAGTTGTTGACTGATCCTCGTTTCTTACAGGCTTTTGGGCGTTCCTTGTTTATTTGCGTTCTGTCGCTTGCCCTTAGTGTACTGTTGATCTTACCGGCGATCTTTGTGGTTTTTTATTACTTCCCTAAACTTGATAAGTTAATGAACCTGCTTATCTTATTGCCTTTTGCGGTGCCTCCTGTCGTGTCGTCGGTCGGCCTGTTGCAATTGTATGCCGATAGTGACTTTGCCTTGATTGGCACACCGTGGATTTTGATCGGTACGTATTTCACCATTGCTTTACCATTCATGTATCGCGCCTTGGCGAACAGTTTCCAGGCCATCAACCTCAATGATTTGATGGATGCCGCGCACCTACTTGGCGCCAGCACCAGCAAAGCTTTTCTGCTGGTGGTTCTACCCAATGTACGTAAAGGGTTAATGGCGTCTTTATTTCTGTCGTTTTCCTTTTTACTGGGCGAGTTCGTGTTTGCCAATATTTTGGTGGGCACGCGCTATGAAACCTTGCAAATCTATTTATACAATATGCGTCAAACCAGTGGTCACTTTACCTCTGCGTTAGTGATGACTTACTTTTTGTTCATTTTTTTACTGACTTGGTTAGCAAGTCGTTTTAGCCGAGGAGTCAAATCATGAGCTATGTCACCGCCAATACATTGACTAAGCGCTTTGGTGATAACACCGTATTTCAACATGTTGCGTTTTCTATTGAGCAAGGTGAATTTATTACTTTGCTTGGCCCTAGTGGCTGTGGAAAATCCACTTTGCTTCGCAGTTTGGCCGGGTTGACGCCGGTCGATGAAGGTGAAATTCAAGTGGCGGGTGAGATCATCACTCATCATACCCCTCAAGAGCGAGGGATAGGGATGGTGTTTCAATCCTAT
>JBFGYW010000225.1:0-4243 GCA_041587235.1 Vibrio sp. | reverse complement strand
GCCTTCTTCGTCGGCAAAGGCAAGCACATCGACATCAAAAGGTAAATCGATATCTTTGAGCTGTGCCAATGCTTCGATCGCCAATAACACACCTAGTGTACCGTCGTATTTACCGGCATTGGTGACAGTGTCACTATGAGAGCCGATCAATAGACGCTTTTGCGTCGGCTGAGGAGAGACTTTGCGACCGCGCACATTGCCGACCGAATCTTGCCACGCTTCTAACCCCGCTTCTTGCATCCAGGTCATCAGTTGCTGATTGGCGAGCGCGTGCTGCTCGGAAAGATACACCCGCTCAACACCATTAGACAGGCTGCTTATTTTGGCTAAGGTTTCTATTTGCTGCATGATCGCTGCAGCGCGACTGTCCATTGTCGTCATCGCATTCCCTTACTGATAAAAAGCCATCGCGGCCACCACCGCTTGACCGGCGTTCACTCGGGCTTTTTTGGCCAACAAAATCGACTCGAGCGCCGCTAATGTCGACAGTACACATTCTTGTCGTGCGTTGTAACCCATAGTACCAATACGCCAAATCTTGCCGTGCAGCGGACCAAACGAGGTGCCAATTTCAATGCCAAAGCGCAAAAGCAGCTCTTGGCGCACTTCATCGCCATTGACCTCTTTGGGAATATACACCCCGACCACGTTATTCATCTTGGTTGTTTGATCGCCAAACAGCTCCAGCCCCATCGCCTGTAAACCCGACGCCATAGCAAGACCCGCCTGCTTGTGGCGAGCAATTACATTGTCAGCGCCTTCTTCTAAAAACAAACGTGCACATTCACGCGCGGCGTACAACATGGTGGTCGCTTCGGTATGGTGGTTTAAACGCTCAGGGCCCCAGTAATCCATAATCATGGCTAAATCAAAATAGTTCGAGCGAATGATCTCGCCTTGCCCTTCACTGTGGTGATCGGCTTTGATCCCGGCTTCGATGTGTTTACGCTGGTTAATCACCTCCGCGCAGCGATCGCTCAACGTGACAGGCGCGCTGCCCGACGGTCCGCCCAAACACTTTTGCAAGCCCGCAGAAACAGCGTCTAAATGCCATTCATCGACCAGTAACTCATTACCCGCAATCGACGCAGTGGCATCACAATAAAACAGCACATCGTATTGCTGACACAATTGACCTAATTCCTTGAGCGGCTGATTCATGGTGGTCGACGTATCGCCCTGAACCGTCGCCAGTAACTTAGGTCGAAACGCCTTGATCGCCTCTTCAACTTGCTCTGGCTGACACACCTCACCCCATGGCACCTCAATGGTTTGAACCTTGGCGCCGATGCGCTGGGCAATTTCACACAACAAGTGACCAAAGCGGCCAATCACGGGTATCAACACTTTGTCACCCGGTTGCAGTACCGATACCAACACCGCTTCAATCCCTGAGCGTGCCGTACCATCGACGAGCAAAGTTTGCTGATTGTCGGTAGCAAACACGCCGCGATACAAAGATTGCACTTGATTCATATAGCCGGTCATCACCGGATCGTACTGGCCAATCAGCGCCGAAGACATGGCTTGGTGCACTCGCGGATAAGCGTTGATCGGACCAGGCCCCATCAACAAACGCTGCGGCGGGTTAAGGGTTTCAAATAAAGTAGACTTAGACATGGTGTTCTCCTAAATATGTTGCGCCATCACTGCGTGGGTCGGTCGCCGCTGTGCTTTGCCCTTGTGGCGATAACACAATCGCGCCTGCGTGACCCATCAATTCGTTGTGATCCTCGACCTGATCAAGTTGGTGTCCCCGTTGCGATAACTCGCGTTGATAACGGTCGAATAACCCTTGCTCGAGTCTGAGTGAATGAGTGTCACTTCCCCATGTACGGCCCAATAGCCAACGCGGGGCAGAAATGGCTTCTTCCAATGAAAAATTTTGATATAGGTAACGGCTAAACAAACACGCTTGCGTTTGCGGTTGCCCCTCGCCGCCCATGGTGCCGTAAACCATGCGACGCCCATCGCGCAAATCGGCATAAGCGGGATTAAGGGTGTGAAACGGCTTTTTATTGGCCGCTAACACATTGTGGTGGTTGGCATCTAACGAAAAACTCTTACCGCGACAATTCCACAGTACGCCCGTATCCCCGGCCACCACGCCAGAGCCAAACTCCCAGTACACCGACTGAATAAAGCTGACCATCACGCCTTGTGCATCACACGCGCCCATCCAAATGGTATCACCGAGTTTCGCCACATGTGGCCACGGCAAGGCTTGGTTGATATCAACAGCCTCAACACCTTGTGTAATCCGTTTGGGATCAAGCAGGCTTTGTGAGGTGACGGACATGGCCTTTGGGTCAGTGACATAGCGATCGCGGGTAAGAAACGCTTGTTTGGTCGCTTCAACCAACAAGTGAATGTGGTCGAGCTCGCCTTTCGCTTGCTGCGCCAATTGATCGTAAATAGCTAAAATGGTAAGTGAGGCAACCCCTTGGGTCGGCGCCGGTAAGTTGTAAAGCTGACCTTGGCTGATTTCCACACTTAACGGCTGACAATACTCGGCTTCATAAGCGTGAAAATCGTCAAGCGTGAGCGGACTGCCTTGTGCTTGCAAACCTTTGACTATCTTCTCGGCCAGTTCGCCGCGATAAAAATCGTCCAACCCGCGCTCCGCCAATTGTTGTAAGGTCCCGGCCAAATTGGGATTGGTTAACGTATCGCCGATTTTCAGCGCGCGACCACTGGGCAAATAATGTCGCTGAAAAGACGCTAAATCGGATAAACGCGAATAGGTCTTTTCACTGGCATTAACCAAGCTTTGTGTTACGTCAATACCTTCGCTCGCTGCCGAAATCGCCGGCGCCAACAACTCGGCTAACGACTGAGAGCCCGGTAAATAGTCGAGCGCTTTTTGCCAGCCCGACACCGTACCGGCCATGGTCAATGCCGCCGCGCCGCCGCTGTCGGGCAACTCCGATTGCTGGGCATAATCGGCCAACTCGATGTTTTTACTGGCACGGCCACAAGCATCAATCGCCACTGGCGCTTGGCCAGGTTTGGAAATCAACCAAAAACCATCACCGCCTAAGCCATTCATATGAGGGTACTGCACGGCGATCATGGCCGCCGCGGCCACCATAGCTTCACAGGCATTGCCACCGCGATCGAGAACCGCTTGCCCAACTTGAGCGGCTTTAAAATGCGGAGCGGTAAAAGCACTTTGTACGCTCATATTCCCTTCTCCATCATACTTGCCAACGCCAATAAACCCGTTTCTTGGTACTTATCCCCCATTAGAGAAAAGCCACAAGGCCCTTCGGACAAGCCCGCCAATGGGATGTGCAATTGCGGTAACCCCGACAGGCCAGCAATACTGGTTAACCCCATCAGATAAGAGCGATACTGAGCCAGCTCCGCTGCCGGCATATCCAGCGGCGGAGGCCCAGAGGGCGTGGTAGGCAATAACCAAAAACACTGCCTATCTTGCAGATGCGATGTCAATAAACGAGAAAATTCTTGCTGCTTGGCCACTCCCTGCTGATAAGCTTGCTCGCTGATCGTCATCGCCCATTGCGCGCGCTCGGCGATCGCAGGATCAAGCGATGCCATGTGCTCTGCTAACCACGCGCCGTGGTGCTGGGCAATTTCATAGCCTTGTACGGTGCGAAACACCTCACTGAGATCAGCAAGTCGAATCTGGTGCTCAGCAAGCCAATCGCCTTCGACCAGAGTGACTTGCGCATTGAGACAATACTGCTGAATCGCCGCTAAACGCGGTTTGCTCAGCAAAGACAAACATTGCTTATCCAGATACAGGTGCGTGCAAGGCTTAGAGTCGGCAGCTTTCGCTCCTAAACCGTTCCAAACCGTGTTTAGCGTCTCCAAACTAGAAGCTAAAATACCCGCTGTATCAAAGCTTTTAGACAGCTCAAAGCAATGCTCTAAACTCAGCGCGCCCAGAGTCGGCCGCAAACCGAACAAGCCGCAGTAGCTTGCCGGCACACGCACCGAACCGCCGGTATCCGTGCCCAGTGAAAAGTCGACCTCGCCTTTCGCCACGGCCACCGCACTGCCACTCGATGAACCACCGGGAATGCAATTGGGCGCTGAAGGATTGATTGGGGTGCCATAATGGCAATTTTGACCGTTTAAGCTATAAGCCAATTCATCGGTCTGGACTCGGCCCAAACACTCAGCACCCAACATCAAACAGCGCTCGATCAACGGTGACGTGGCCTTCGCCGCCTGATGCGTGGCAAGCCAAGTGGGATTGCCCGCGCCAGTTACATAG
>JBFGYW010000224.1:0-4266 GCA_041587235.1 Vibrio sp. | reverse complement strand
GACGCGGATATCAATTAAAATTCGCTGCGAAATATCGACATCTTGTGCAAAAAAATGCCATAGCCCCCAGGTAATTTGTTGAACCGTTAAGGTAATTGAGCCCAACATTAAACTCAGACCAAACACCAAAAAAACAGCCAGCACACCGATACCCCATGCTAGCTGATACTTAGAAATACGCACCGTTAATTATTCAACCTTTGGTCGCTTATTTAGGGAAGAAAGCGGCGGAAAGCAACTCGATAGCTTCAATATTTGCCGGCCCAGGGGTTAACTCTTCATAACGAAGTTTGACGTAACGGCTGTTTTTGACCGCGCGAGTGTGTTTCATTAGAGGGTGCTGCTCAAGAAAATGTTTAAGGTCGTCAGCGCCATTTGCAGATTGATAGTCTAATAAAATGATGATATCAGGGTCCTGTGTTGCCACGTTTTCCCACGAAGTCGTTGCCCAACTAGCGGCTAGGCTATCGGTGATATTTTTCCCGCCCGCCGCTTCAATTAAGGCGGTTGGCATCGCATATTTACCAGCAGTGAAAGGCTTATCCTCCCCAGAATCATACAAAAAGACGTTTGGCGCCCCCTCTTCAAACTGACTAGCACGTTGCTTTACATGGTCGACTCTTTCTTGCCAAGATTGAATGAGTTGCTGCGCTTTATCTTGTTGGTCGAAAATAATACCTAGGTGGGTCATATCTTGATAAAGAAGGTCTAAGCTTGCTTTTTCCGTTTTACCCACATGGCTACAGCTTTCCGATAAAATCAGAGTATTAATACCGTAAGGCTTTAAGGTTTGAGGGGTCACTTCGCCCCCCACTTTCATACCGTAATTCCAGCCGGCGAAAAAGAAATCCGGCTTGGCCACCACCATGGTTTCTAAGGAAGGATATTTAGGAGCTAACTCAGGAATATCGCCCAATTGCTGCTGAAAAGAAGGGGACATTTTATACCAACCTGTAATGCCCGTCACACCAATGGTTTGGGCTTGCAGACCAAGAGAAAATGCCATTTCACTCATATTGATATCATGGAAAACTGCTCGCTTTGGCGCGTGTTCAATCGTTATTGGATAGCCGCAGTTCTCTAATGTCACTGGGTATTGAGTTTTCGCCGAAAATGCATGTTGAGAAATTAACGCCGAACACAATAGCGTTGAGATAACAGACCACTTCATTAAGCAGCTCCTTTTGATAAATGATGCAAAGGGTCACACGACGCTTCAAAGTGATAAACCGTCTCGCGTGTGTAGGGATGAGTAAAAGTCAAAACGTTTAACCCAAAGATGGGCTTGATATACGTATTTGTGAGGACATCGCTTGTCGGGCCACAGACGGCCATACTTTGTTCCGACATTAAAATGACTTTATCTGCAAATGGAGCGACCAAAGGCAAATCGTGTAAAACCGCAATGGCTGTAATGCCTTTTCTTTTAATTAAATCAAGAATTTCTATACGCGCTAAAGGGTCTAGATGATTGGTTGGTTCATCGAGCAGTAAGAGTTGTGGATGCTGAGCCAATGCCCGAGCAATATTCGCTCTTTGTTGCTCTCCCCCCGACAGGACACCCATCTTTCGATTGGCTTTTCCCAGTAAGCCAACGTCATTAAGTGCACTCTCTACCGCCATTTTGTGTGTCGCCTCAGAGCAACAAAAAGTGTGTGGGATCCGGCCAAGCTGAACATACTCACGTACCGTTAATCTTGGGTCGAAATATTCATGTTGCGAAACCACTGCCACCTTTTTGGCCAGTTCATGCACTGAGAGTGACTCTAGACTCACTCCTTCGAGAAAAATTTGCCCTTGAGTCGGTGAATATTCTGCGGACAAGCACTTTAAGAGGCTCGATTTACCACTGCCATTTGGCCCAATAACCGCCACACATTCACCCGGATACAGCATGAAATCAGCACTTTGCAAAGCCTGCCATCCCTGTGGACTTTTCGCTGATAAATCATTAGCCACCACCATTGGCGTAATAAAATCTTTCATCACAAATTACAACACTCACAATAGATATGTTATAACATAACACTTCAGAGTTATAACATCAATGATTACTATTCAATTACCCAACCCAATACAGATAAGCAGAAATGCCCTCAATAGATTTATTAGGACAGCCATTTATTACCTACCACTAAACACACTAAACAAGACACCCACCAACTGGATTTATCTAGACATCCACTTTCCTTTTACTAGCTCATAATGATTAATATTAAAATCAGTGTATTACTACCTAATCTTGATAAGTTTCTTGGCATACCGACGCTATCATCCTTTCCTTCTTTGGCAACAAACGTCAAAAAAAACGGTTATTCCTTGACCAAAAAAAGAATGATGACTAAATTTAATTAACTGTATAAATAAACAGCAAAGGTAATAACATGACTCAGCCTCGTTCTTCGATTATTTCCCTTCAAGACACTTGCTATTACCATTGTATTTCCCGCTGTGTCAGGCGAGCTTATCTGTGTGGCAAAGATGATTATTCGGGTAAAAACTTCGAACATCGCCGGGTGTGGGTCATTGAACGGCTTCGTTTATTAAGCCAGGTCTTCGCCATTGATATTTGCGCCTACGCCATTATGTCCAATCACTATCATTTGGTGTTGCATGTAGACACCCAACAAGCCCAAAGCTGGAGCGATAAAGAAGTGGTTGAGCGCTGGACATCCCTTTATCGCCCCCCTGCAATTGTTCAACGATGGTTAATTCAACCCTCACTGCCAGAAGAAGAGCACTTCCAAGTGGGGCTAATCATTGAGCGCTGGCGTCAACAACTGATGAGCATTTCGTGGTTTATGCGCAATATGAACGAGTACCTCGCTCGGCGCGCCAATAAGGAAGACCAATGTAAGGGCCGATTTTGGGAGGGGCGTTTTAAATCCCAAGCTCTACTGGATGAAAAAGCCTTACTGAGTTGTATGGCCTATGTCGACTTAAACCCAGTGCGAGCAGGTGAAGCCAGCTCTCTTGATGATAATACATTCACTTCCATCTATGAGCGAATACACGCCATTGCTTGCCAAGGTGATCGCGGCTTTGGACAGCTTAACTCATTGCCCCCCAAACCGTTATTTGGCTTTATTGGCCATCAAAGTCAACACCATACTGCCAAAGGTATCGAATATTCACTGCTCGATTATTTAGCGCTTGTTGAAGAGTTGGGTCAGGTTATTCGCCCTGATAAAGTCGGCTACCTCGACTGCCCTCCAAGCTCCATACTCTCTCGTTTAGATATGAACACTGACGATTGGCTTGTGTTAGCAGAAAGTTTTGGCCGTCATTTTAAAACAGCGGTAGGGGGCATCAATCAACTCAGTCACCATTATCACAAACGACGGGCTTAAATTAGCCAAAATGTTTATTGGGTTGTCCCTATCGCTCAATGTCGAACGGATTATTGAATTAAGTCGAAAAAATGATTTTCCGATCACAAAAAATATGCTTGAATCCACTGCATGTAAATTGAGTAGTAAAGAAAGCAACAATGACGACACTGACTATTTTAGATGGCGGTATGGGACGTGAACTCAAGCGTATTGGCGCACCGTTTTCACAGCCCCTATGGAGTGCTCAAGCGCTAATCGAAGCATCCGATGCGGTTAAACAGGCACATCAAAACTTTATAGCGGCAGGCGCGGAGATCATCACAGCCAACAGTTATGCCTGTGTTCCTTTTCACTTAGGTCAAGAGCGCTTTGATCAACAAGGCGCAGCTTTAGCTCAAAAAGCCGCAAAAATTGCCCGAGAGGTCGCAGACGAAGCGCCACATACAGTGCAGGTTGCGGCATCTCTTCCGCCGGCATTAGGCTCTTACCGTCCTGATTTATTTGAAGAAAGCACAGCAAAAACGATCTTAGAAACCCTGTACCAAGCTCAAGCACCCTATGCTGATCTCTGGTTAGCAGAAACCATTTCTAGCTTAGCAGAAGTGGATGTCATTCTCGAGGTGGTTAAAAACAGCGATAAGCCGGTGTATCTGTCGTTCTCTCTTAGAGATGATACAGATCAATCACCTGCTCTGCGCTCAGGGGAATCCCTTGCTGATGTTGCCGGGCGACTTTCAAACAAGCACATCGACGGTTTATTTTTTAATTGCTCGATCCCAGAAGTGATTGCTCCTGCGATTGAAGCGGTCAACGCCGAGATCAAGGCCTTCCCTCATCCCCCTATCATTGGTGTCTTTGCCAATAGCTTTAGCCCTATCAAAGCGGGTCATCAAGCCAATGGCACCCTTCAAGAAATGCGCGCGGTTTCTCCTGT
>JBFGYW010000223.1:0-4295 GCA_041587235.1 Vibrio sp. | reverse complement strand
CCTTGAAACCCAGTGGTTGATGGATGAAATTCTTTATCCGGTGTGTCACCCTAGCTACCAAGAAGAGCATCAATTGTTTTCGCTCAGTGATTTAACTCGCGCTGAGTTAATCGAAGATCTTTATCCCGACATGACTTGGCCTCTTTGGTTTGAGCGTATGAACCTTTGCAGTGGACAAGCCTCATTAAAATACGATGGCTCACAATTTGTAATGGAAGCGGCTTTATCGGCCCAAGGCGTCGCTTTGGTCAAACACAGCTTGGCTTATCGCTATTTACACCAAGGCCAATTGGTTCGCATTGGTGATAAAGCGGTCAAATCAAAATTCAGTTATTACTTGTGTGCCCCTAAAGGGACGTTTCACCGAGATAAAGTTCGACTGTTCGTTGACTGGATTAGCGGTAAGATCATCCAATTTAAAGACAATGACCATGAAAAAATCAACCTCTTATCCCTGCCCAGTCAACCTGAATGTGTAATAGAGATTCAATCGAGTTCCAATGTGGAAAAATAGCTCAACAATGACGCCTTCGCTAAGTCTATCTCAGAAGAGCGTCGGTCAGTTACACGAGTTAACAACGACCAAGGCAAAGTCAATCCTTCACCTAAACGAATGGTTTTAACTCTTTCTTGTGTCACCGCTGTTGATGTCGCCCAATGAGATAAAATACTCACCCCCTGCCCTGCAGAGACTAATTCGACAATTGCATCGGTTAAGCCAATGACTTGTAAATTTTCAGGAATCGCATCCGCCGGCTTAAAAAAACGTTCGAATTCAAACCCCGGGGTTTTATTCAAACTATAGGTCAGAAAAGTCTCACCTTGTAGATCCGGTGCGTAAATGCAAGGGCGGTTCGAAAGTGGATGTTGGTTGGGCATCACCAGCACAAGTTCATCATCAAATAAGTGTTGGTTATCGATGTGATTATCTTGGTATTGACCAGGATATAACAATATATCCGCTTCACCATTATAAAGCGTTTCAATTGGCTTTTGAATTGAAGCTGTAACAAAGTCCAGTTGGAAGTTTTTCTCCTTCGCCGTCAAAGACTTTATATAATTGGCGACCCAGTGATAGCAAGAGTAATGCGCAACACCCAACTTAATTTGAGCCGCTTGCCCCTGCGAAAGTGCAATAAAGCGCTTCTCAGCCTCAGCCAGGATCGGTAACGTTCGCTCTGCCGTCGAGAGCAAGCTCTCACCTGCACGAGTTAAATGCAACAGCCGACCTTTGCGATGAAATACCGGATAGCCCAACCGCCTTTCAACTTCAGCTAATCTATGACTTAAAGCAGACTGAGTCAGCCCTAATCTCTGCGCCGCCTTTGCCTGCGTTCCCTGTTGCACTATTGACAGCAGTAGCTGCCAATGTTTTATGTCTAGCTTCATAATTGAATTAAATTCATTAATTGAACGAAATTTTCATTATTTTTATTCATACATTAATAATACCATAAGCGCAATATTTCATTGAATATTGGGGTTTATCATGGGGAAGATGTATATTCTAGCCAGCGCGCTTGGGTTTGGGTTAACACCAAGTTTAATTCAATTGCTGTTACCACTGGGGTTTAACCCACAAGTACTGGCCATTATTCGCTTTGGCATTCCTTGCTTGATGTTCATGCCCTTTCTTTTTTACCGCCAACAAAATTTCGCTGAGACATGGCGAACCTTGGCAATAGGCGCAATATCGGGGTTGGGGATGCTCTGTTACTATCAATTATTCACACGTGTTCCCGCTGCAATTTTGATCTTGTGTTATTACACATACCCATTATTTACTATCGCGATTGGCTATGTGGCTTTTGGGGTGGTATTAACTCGTAATCGACTGGTAGCGGCGAGCTTAATTACCATTGCGATTGCTTTAACAATCCAAGGTGATCAGGAAACAAGCTTAATTGGCTGGCAATGGGTGCTGGTTTGGTTTCCGCCTTTAAGCTTTGCTCTGTTAATCAACTACTTTTCTCGCCCCATTGCTCCTATGCCAATTAACTCGAGAATGGCCGCATCATTATTCGGCACTCTAACCGCCCTCATTCCGGTCGGGGTTCTCTTGCCCATAGAAAAGTTTTTACCTAGCGCCCCCACAGAATGGCTATGGATCCTTGCCTTAGGTATCCTGTCTGCAGGCTTACCTCAATATTTCTTTATGAAGGGCAGTCAAACATCTGACCTGGAAAGTACCACCATGATAAGCAGTCTTGAAGTTGTCTTTGCTATGGGCTTGGCTTACCTTTTATTACAGCAACCGATCACTCAATCAGCTTTATTTTCAGCATTACTGATTGTCATGGCAAGCTTAATCCGATTTGAAGAGCAGGTTGATAGTGGCGTAGAAAATTGCTTGGAAAAACAACCACCGTCATCGGTATTAGATAAGATGATTTAACCTATTGATGAGATAAGCTTAGCGATAACGTTCAAAATAACTCTCGATGCGCTTGCAGCCAGTAGGCACTAACCCCGTGATCGCAAAAATAGCCTCGTCGACGATTGATTGTCATTTTTCGTCAATCTGCTCTCAGTTTATTGACCTTCAATCTAAGTATAAAACCGGGCTCGTTGTTGACCCTAATCCTGTCTCTGGCAAACTAGAGCTTTTATTTTGGGTTATCGATATGACTGAACTTGACACGCGCTTTTCGTTTGACCAACACGCAGCTCCCCACACCCTTTGCCAATCCTTGTTTAATTTTTTGCTCGAACAACAACCCACATTTGAACAACAATTAACTCCAGATCTCTCACATATCGACAGCCAAGCTCATACCTTAGGTCGCCCTAAGTTACTGCGTGTTGAGCATATTCACGCTCATCATTTTCACCTTTACTACCAAATAAAATGGCAATTTTTTCATGGCTGTTCTGATAAATCCGATAGCGGTGTTAGCGAGGAAAAAGTCCGTTTTTCACTTCGTTCCCCATGTAGTATAGATATCCATTTTCCTATCCACCCTCAAAGAGATACCCAAGATGAATTTTAAGCTTGAATTAGACAAGAAAAAATCGGGTATTTGACCCACAAAGAGCAAATATCTCTCCTTAAATTTCATTTGGGCAAAAAAAAGCCAGGGGCAACAAGTGCTCCTGGCTGTAAGTCTGTGAACAAGTGTGTTCACTAACAACGTCAGTTGGCTAGCAGACCCTCGGCTTAATAAGGGCCCGTAGAAGATCAAGCACAAATCATACCAACATAAACAATCCGTCCATCACCAATTTTTACGCTAATGCAATCGTTTGCCTTGAACACCATTGCGTACTCCTTGTTGCAATTTGCAAGGATAACTCCATATTGCAAAGCAGTTTGATTTTTCTATCGCCGAAAAGCGCCGAACTATCGCGAGCTGAGCCCTGTCGCTATGGCTGCGTCACTGATAAAAATCTTTACAAGGTAAAAATGGCTCAGAAGTGTTTCTCGTTATACTATCGGCTTAATAATAAGCCTTAATTCATATTTAAAAGGGTGAGTACCTGTGATTTTGTCATTCCATGCCTGGCTAACGGCTATCAACAACAATAAACACTTTCAAACCTTAACCGTTCTTGTCATTATACTTGCGGCCCTTTCTATCGGCGCTAATACCTTCGAATTGCCACAAAGTGTGCGTCTGACCATTCACTGGCTTGATCAATTCATCTTGATTTTCTTCTTAATTGAGATTGTGATTAAGTTTTTTTCCTATCAAAAGAAAATCGATTTTTTCAAAAGTGGCTGGAATTGGTTTGATACCTTGATCGTGATTGGGAGTTTGATCCCAAGCGCAGGGCAAGGTATTTTGATTGCTCGCTTGTTACGCGTGTTTCGAGTGTTGCGCTTGGTCTCGGCCGTACCTCAATTGAAACTGCTGATCAATGCTTTATTTAAAGCAATACCCAAGATGAGCTATATCGGCGTTTTAATGTTTATTATTTTCTATATCTACGCGGTTATTGGCAGTTTAATTTTCTCAGCCATTAACGAAGTGCTCTGGGGGGACGTATCGATCTCAATGCTAACTTTGTTTCGCATTGCCACTTTCGAAGATTGGACTGATGTCATGTATGAAACCATGGCAGTTTACCCATTAAGTTGGATTTACTATTTAACGTTTATTTTCTTAACAGCCTTTGTCTTTTTAAATATGATGATCGGTGTCGTGATTGAAACCATGACAGAAGAGCACGCCTCTGCTGAGGCCGAAAAAAAAGCCGCTAAAGATACCACTGCTCTTACGTCGTCCGCTCAAAAATTTGCTACTCATGAGCAAGTTGAGGTATTGCAGCATGAGATAGCGGAAATAAAAGCATTG
>JBFGYW010000222.1:0-4366 GCA_041587235.1 Vibrio sp. | reverse complement strand
TGTAGAACAACGACTCACTGTCTTTTCTTGCCTTGTTCTCAAGCTTTTTCTCTGCGCTACCATCGACTACATACTTAATCAGATTGGTATAACACTTATCAACAGTGGCTATTGCCCAAATGCGTTTTTTTGACTAGCTTAAATAAAAACAATATTTAAATAAAAATAATAAGGAATAACGATGAAATATTCAGAGAACCACATTGCCGAGCTCAACCTACTACTCCAATTCGATTTAAGCAGTGCCGCCACCGGTGTCAAAGTCCACAAAGACGCGTCACCGCAAATGCAAGACGCCGCTGCCCGTTTGTATGAGAAGAAATTGTGCACTCAGCCCGACGGCGGTTACTTGACTGATGAAGGGATTGAAATGGCTGAACACGCAGAAAAGATCTTGGCTGTGTTGCAGGCTTGATCATCATCGCCATAAAAAAGGCCTTGTCTTCTGCGACCCATAGAAGACAAGGTTTCATGAGATTCAAACCAGCACAAACGCTACGTTCTCACCGCGTATTTCCGTGAAGATGATACCTCACCTAACGCTTGATCTCCGCCACCGACTCAATACTAATGGCATCATTTCGCCAATACTCTATATCACCGCTAACCAGCTCACCTCGTTGGTCGTAGTTAATGCGCTCCACCACGATGGCCGGGGTTCCGGATGTCGCACGCAACGCTTGTGCCCGTTCACCCAACAAGATATTGTTTGAAATGCGATAGTGAATTTTTTGATAGTAAACCCCATAGTGCTCGCGATAGATATCCGTCAGTGAGTTCGACAAATCGTGATCAAGCAGATTGGCGAATAGCTCCGGCCGGGTAAAATTGGTCACGTATACCACCGGACGACCATCGAGATAGCGCACTCTATCCACTTGATATACATTTGAGAAAGGCTGTAACTTCAATAAATTGGCAGCTTGCTTATTAGCCAATATCCCTTTCGCCACCACGACTTCCGTTTTTGGCACACGATTTTGCGCTTTGGCCATATTGGAAAAATTGAGCGTTTGAGTTGGGTCGTAACGCAAAGGCTCAGGAGAGATAAACCAACCTCGGCGATCTTCGCGATAAATTCGACCTTCCGCTTCTAACAATGACAAAGCCTCACGCAAAGTAACGCGGGTAGTATCAAACGACTCTGCCAACTTGCGCTCTGCGGGTAATTTTTTACACGGCGTCAACATGCCCGTTTCAATTTGTTCAACAATCGAATCTTTAATTTTTACGTATTGCAACTGCGTACCCTTATCTTTTACGCCAAGCTTGTGTGCGATTTTCTAACCATTGCCCTAAGACCATTGAGCGACTTTCGACATGGCGGCGGCGAACATAATCCTCACCGCCATTGCTGCTTCCGCCCCAGTTTGGCCGGTATCAATCATATTTAAAATGGACACCAACGCCAGAATCACATCAGTTGAGTAAAGAAATACTACCGCAGAAGGGGTGGTTAATGCATTAACAAACAAATAGGTCGCCATGGCCAATCGCGCCGTACTTCGACAAGTAATGAGTGTGAACATGTCTAGTATGTACGAAGCACCAGCAAGAATCTTTTTGCTTTTTTTGCCAACTTCTGCTTGACTCTGTACCTAGGTACAGAGAGTAAAGTAGGTGGTGTCGATGAACGAGAACAAACCCATAACCATTGGCGTACTGGCAAAAGCCGCCAACGTAGGCGTAGAAACGATTCGCTTTTACCAGCGCAAAGGCATTATTGAGCAGCCACCTAAAATCGGTGGTTTTCGTCACTATCGCGATGAAGACATTCGGGTGGTCCGCTTAGTAAAAAAACTGCAGGCCGTGGGGTTTTCTTTAGACGAAATTAAAGATTTTCTCGTTTTCGACCATTGTTGCAGTCAATCGCGATCAGTGGTTAAGCACAAATCGTTAGCCAAAATTGAGGAGATTAAAACACAAATTTCCGAATTGCAGACAACGATCAAGGCCCTCGAGACGTTTTCCAACGCTTGTGGTTCCAACAAAAGTGCTGAAATTGGTTGCCATTTACTGGACTGTTTTGAAAACCATTGGCAGTGCTGCCGTAACGACAGTACCCCTAACCTAGCTGGAGAAGAATGATGAGTGAAGCGTGTAAATGTTGTGAAGAGCAAGAATCAGCCCAATGCTGCTGTAACACAGAAAACTGTCAGTGTGCTGACGGTTGTGTGTGTGGGGATTGCTGTAAAGATGGCGATTGCTGCTAACTGTGATTGCGACTAAATATTAGGCATTAAAGCGAATCACTGCCTCTCCTTCGTGACAGCAAAGTCAACGATGATGGGCAGTGATATTTTTAAGTCATTGACGGTTACTTTTCGCGGATAATACGACGGCAGCGCATCAATAAATCGTCGTAATTGTCCATTTTCTCATAATCGACTTTTAACTTACCGTGAAACATCAAGGTAACGGTGACATCGCGATAACTGAGCCAACAAGTATAGCCATCAAAATCTTGCCAAGCAGACAACTCACCAAGTTGATGCTTATCCCCTTTGTTCTCACCCTTTGATATAATATGTTCAAACACTCTGAGAAAATCTTTTGTTGTCAGCTGAATATCCATACCTTTCTCCTGTGATTGCTCTCTAGTTACTCTACCGAAAAAACCGCGTTTAACGCAATGCTCAGTCTTGTTACGCGATGAATGCCCAGTCGATCTCCGTCAACAACAAAATGGGCGATCGCTAGTTCGAAGAAAATCCCGATCTTTTTTGATAAACTTGTGAGCTCTACGTGCAACAAATCGTCGAAAATCCCCGTGATTCTCATTAAATGCCCAAGCTCGACTATACTTCTATAGTGAATAGAATAAAGGTGTCACTATGACCGCCAAAAACAACCCCAAGCCAACTGAGTTAACCAGTCACCTCATCGCCGAACGTCGATTTATAGAACTCCTCGACGCCTTGCCAAAAGTCTCAGTTCAAGGATACGACAAACACCGGCGTGTCATTCACTGGAATCGCTCAAGTGAAGAGATCTATGGTTATCACCGTGAAGACGCGCTTGGCCAAAAGCTTGAAGACCTGATCATTCCGGAGTCAATGCGAGAAACCGTCATTGCACTGCAACAACAATGGATAGACAAAGGCATTGCCATCCCCTCTTCAGAATTGATTTTACAGCGCGCAGATGGCTCTTATGTACCTGTGTTTTCCTCTCATATCATGCTCAAACAAGACACCGACGAGCCAGAAATGTTTTGCGTTGATGTCGACCTTAGTGAGCAATACCAAGCGCAGCAGGAGTTACGCCAACGCGCAATCACCGACCAATTGACTGGCCTGCCCAATCGTCGTCATTTAGACGAACGGCTCAAACAACACATAGAAGAGCAAGGGAAAAACGTTCAATTGGCGCTTTTCTTCATCGACTTAGACGTCTTTAAAGAAGTCAATGACACGCTAGGTCACCATTGGGGCGATGATCTTCTCAAGGCCGTTGCCAAGCGCCTGAGCAACATCACCTGCGATGGCGAATTATTGGCGCGTTTTGGCGGAGATGAGTTTGTGTTGTTGATGCCCTTTCATCACACCGTTGAGGTACAAGTGCGTCTTAAGCAAATCCAAGCGGCCTTCTCATCCCCTTTTCAGATCGGTCATGAAAACCTGTTATCCAGTGCCAGTATCGGTATTAGCCACTACCCACAAGACTGCCACAGCGCCGAAGCCCTGTTAAAAAACGCCGATCTCGCCATGTATCACGCCAAGGAACAAGGACACGGGCGCCACCAGTTTTTTACGCCCAAAATGGCCGATGACATGCTCTTACAACACGCGCTCTCTAAAGCGTTGCATGCAGCGATCGATAATGACGAACTGACGCTTTATTACCAACCCATTTACGATTTAAGTAACCATCAGATCGTCGCCTGTGAAGCGCTGCTGCGTTGGTTCCCACAAGACGAGCGACTGCCAAACTCCCCAGCGGTATTCGTACCGATTGCTGAGCGCTCTGATTTGATCCTACACCTTGGTGATTGGGTCCTAAAGCAAGCCTGTCAGCAAGCTCAATACTGGCAAGCGCAAGGTCATCACCTTCGCATAGACATCAATGTGTCCGGCAAACAATTGATCCAAAGCGACTTTTTTGAACAATTTTCACAGCTCAAACAAGAATATCAACTCACCGCTGAGCAGATTGGCATTGAGCTCACTGAGCATACGCTTATTCAGTCAAACCATCATTTACTCGAGCAACTCCAAGCCCTAAAACACAGTGGCGTTGAGATTGCCATTGATGACTTTGGCACGGGCTATTCCTCATTAAACTACTTAAAAACCTTGCCAGTCACGCATCTAAAAATCGACCGTAGTTTTATTCAAAACATCCCCGAAAGCCATATCGAGACCGC
>JBFGYW010000221.1:0-4372 GCA_041587235.1 Vibrio sp. | reverse complement strand
TGACCAGCTATTTAGTTAGATTGGTATTATAATATCTAGGATATCTTTAAATACAAAAATGCCCGCCATGAAGACATGACGGGCATTTGGCTTTAAGCTTAGAAGTTTATCACTGGCTCCCAAAAGGCGATTAAAAATGAAGTTGGATAACCGAAACGACGACGGCACCAGGTCGGCGCACCCCTTCGATTTCTACTTTAATTTCTCTTTCTATTTCTAAACCTTTTTTAATCGGCGTCACTTTTTTAAGCGTACTGACAGCGCGTACTCGACTCCCAGATTTTACTGGGTATGGAAAACGCACTTGGTTCAACCCCATGTTCACCACCACTTTCGCCGTGGGGAACTGGTTTTGCTCTGGATCAACAGCATCGGTTAAGCGCGGTAATAACGCGAGCGTTAAAAAGCCGTGAGCCACCGTGGTTTTAAACGGTGATTCTTGGGCTGCACGCTCAGGATCGGTGTGAATCCATTGGTTATCATCGGTAACCGCTGCAAATTGATTGATACGCTCTTGGCTCACATCTACCCAGTCGCCGGTGTGGATCACTTGATCGATTTGTTCGTTCAACTGATCAAAAACCGCTTGAGTTTCCGGCTTCATCACGATCGGCGCTTCAACTGGGGCATCCTCGTTCACCGCTGGAGCTTGGTGGTCACGGATGCGAGCAAACAAAGCACTTCCTTGAGCTTTGGTTAAAAAGTCACTCCAATATTCGCGTAGCGTTGGAGACATCCTACTAATAAACTCGGCGTGTTGGTTAGAAAACGCATCCACTTTGTGTTTAAAAAGATTGGTGACTTTCATAAAAAACCTTCGAAAATTAACAGCACAACTGGCCCTACCTGCTTAATTTTGAAGTACTTCACAGAATGTTGCAAACACTTTCGGGCGAACACGCGTATGCTATTAGATGATTTAGCCTTAAAATACAGCCACTTATAAATAAAACAGCATTTTATTAAACCATCCCATTTTAACCTTCTCTTGACATAAAAACGCAAATCGGCTAACGAATGTTAGCCGAAAAATACGTTTTGGGAGAGGTAAATTGCCGAGGCTAACGAGAGGTTTCGAATTGTAAAAGCCGCTTTTCTAAGACTCTAAATAGCAGTGTTAATCCACCGTTGACCAATAAGTAAAACCCCCCCGCCATCGAGAAGATCACTAAAGTATCGTAAGTTTGAGCGTTTAATCGCTGCGCATACCCCATCACATCCATAATGGTGATGGTGCTGGCTAAAGAGGTGCCTTTAAACACCAGCACAACTTCATTGGAATAGGCCGGTATCGCGCGTTTCAGTGCATATGGCAATACGACACCTAAGGTTTGCTGCTTATTCATTCCCAGAGCGTGACAAGCCTGCCATTGCCCCTGAGGGATCGCTTTAACCGCGCCATAAAAAAGTTGGCTACTGTAAGCGGCAGTATTTAACGCGAGTGCCAACATGGCACAGAACCAAGGCTCTCTTAACCAATGCCAAAGGACACTGGATTTGATCCAGTCAAATTGGCCGGGCCCATAGTAAATCAAAAAGATCTGCACCAATAATGGCGTGCCCGTAAACAAAACGATGAAGCCGCGCAACAAAGGAGAGAGATAAGGCAGTTTTAAACTAAACACCGCCGTGATCGCGATGGCAATCACCCCGCCAACGACTAGCGCCGCTGCTGTTAAACCCAAACTGGTATAAAGCCCATCGAATAACGGCGACAAGTAGGTTGGATTAAACATCAGTAATTGGCCTCATTGAGCTGGTATCGATTATTGAGTTTATCAATGCCTTTTTGCGTTAGCAGGGTAATGACCAGATAGATGACGGCAATAATCGCATACCAAGTAAAGCTTTGATGGGTGGCCGCCGCGGTCAACTGAGCTTGTTTGAGCAAGTCCGTGACCCCAATTAAAGAAATCAGTGCGGTATCTTTTAACAATACCAGCCACTGGTTAGTTAAACCGGGTAGCGCATGGCGCATCGCTTGCGGAAAGATAATCCGCCTAAAGGTATAACCCGCACTTAGCCCCAATGCTTGACACGATTCCGATTGCCCTTTAGGCACCGCTTTTAACGCGCCGCGCAGGGTTTGTGATGCATATGAGGCAAAGATCAAGGCCAAGGCAATCACACCGGATACAAACGGGCTAATTTCAACATATTCCCCTGTGAGATAAAACAGGATCTGTGATGAGCCAAAGAAAATAAACAGGACAACGAGCAGCTCTGGCAAACCGCGTATCACTGTCACCCAAGCCGATGTCAGCCATCGTACCGGGGCCAATTTACTCGACTCACCCAAGGCAAAAATCACCGCCAATACTAACCCGACCAGCAAGCTGGTAAACGCCAGATGGACGGTGATCCAAGTGGCGTTTAACAAGGCTTGGCTGTAGCCCAACAGTTCCATAAATTACTGACCGAAATACTGCTGGTAGATTTTTTGGTAAGTGCCGTTGGCTTTTACTGCCGCGAGACCTTGGTTCAGTTGCTTGAGCAAGTCTTGGCTGTCTTTGTTGACCGCGATACCAAAGCCGTTGCCAAAGTAAGTTTTGTTGGTCACCGGCTGGCCGACATAGTGCAGAGACTCATCTTGCTTAAACCATTCTGCAACCACAGCAGTATCACCAAAGACCGCATCAACACGACCGTTTTGCATGTCAATAAAGGCATCTTGATAACTTGAGTAAGGCACCGCGATCACCCCTGGGGTTTGCTCAATGAGGTAGCTTTGGTGAGTTGAACCGTTTTGTACCCCAACGCGCTTGCTCTTGAGTTGCTCTGTAGACGTAATGGTGCTGTTACTGGTAACAAATGCCGCAGCGTTGTCGTAGTAAGGGTCTGAAAACGCCACTTGTTTTAAACGTTCTTCAGTAATGTCCATCGCTGAGATCGCCGCGTCATAACGCTTGAATTTTAGAGCGGGAATTAAGCTGTCAAAAGATTGGTTTGAAAAGGTACAGCTCGCTTTGATTTCGGCACAAATTGCATTGGCCAGATCAACATCGAAGCCCTGAATTTGGTTGTTTTTATCCATGTATTCGAACGGTGCGTAGGTGGCTTCCATCGCGAAACGGATTTTTTCTTGCGCCATGGCTGAAGTACTGACAACAGCAATCGCAGTAGCAATGAATAATTTTTTCATGGTATGACTCCTAAAGAACGAATCGTCAGCTTGGCCAACGCTCCTATTAATGGGTTAAGTAATCAGCAAACTGTTTGGTTTGTGGATGAGTAAAATGGGTGTGATCGCCAAACTCAACCACTTTACCCTGTTCAAGATATAGCACATGACTGGCAATTTTTTTAGCAAAATCAACTTCGTGCGTTACCACTACTTGTGTGATCCCCGTATCGCTAAGATCGTTAATGATCTTCACCACTTGCGAGGTGATCTCAGGGTCGAGCGCTGCGGTTGGTTCATCAAAAAGCAGGACTTGTGGTTTCATCATCAGCGCACGTGCAATCGCGACCCTTTGCTGCTGCCCACCTGAGAGTTGCAGCGGCCACGCCTTGGCTTTATCTGCCAAGTTAAGTGTGGCCAATATGTCGAGCGCTTGCTGTTGTGCCTGATCTTTTTTTAGCCCTAAGACTTTGATCGGCGCTTCAATCAAGTTTTCAAGCACCGTAAGATGGGGCCAGAGATGATATTGCTGAAACACCATACCGACATTTTTACGCAGTGTTTGTCCGGTTTTGTTGTCGACGGGCTGTGTGAAGTCAAAGGTTTTACCCGAGACAGTGAGTTGCCCGCCTTGCGCGTGTTCCAACAAGTTGAGCACGCGCAGTAACGAGCTTTTCCCCGCCCCACTCGGGCCAAGTAAAACCAAGGTATCACCTTTGTCGCAGCTAAAGCTGACATTATTGATGACTTGGTGCTCACCGTAAAACTTGTTGAGATTGTGCGCTTTGATGCCCATACCGTTTTCGAGTTACTCTGGTCGTGATTTGGTTAATGGGAATACTACTAAAAAAGAATAATTATGCAATAGTTACGCAATACTATTGTTGATAATTTTAATAGATCGCGTCGTTTCAGTTGATCACTCTGCTTAGAGGCCCCTTAGAATACAAAAAACCCTGACCGAATCGGCCAGGGTAAAAAGAAAGGCAGTCTTTCTTACTTAAGATTACATTTTATAAGTGACCATTAAGCCCATAGTACGAGTTTGGCCGACAGAGGCGCGCTCTGAACCTCTTGACGTTTGCTTCATGTAAACGACATCTTCATCTGTGAGGTTTTTCACATACGCATCAAACGTTAGTGGACCATACAAATATTGCAATTTAAGGTTAGCGGTCATGTAGTCACCCGCTTTTAAATCACTGTCATTAGTCACTTCGGAGTAGTAATCACTGACATAAGTTACGTCAC
>JBFGYW010000220.1:0-4375 GCA_041587235.1 Vibrio sp. | reverse complement strand
CGCAAGCACCGCAAGCACCGCAAGCACCGCAAGCGAGTGAACCAGTACAACATCGTCCAGATACTGATGTTTCAGCTCGTCCTTCGCTAAGTGGATTGCGACATCAGTTGCGTTCACAAAGAAAAGGGGCGGTGGCGAAAGACAGCCCAAAAAAGCCTGAGGCGGCATCGGCTCGTCCAAGCTCTGCAATTGAAAGAGTTGTAGCGCAACACGGACAAGGCGTCGTGCCGCCCGCTCAAGCTCAACCCGCAGCAGACAGTACGCCATCCGATACCGATGAGGCCTATCAATGGCGTCCGCAGCAACCGGTCAACAAAGCTCAAAAAGCGCCGACCTTAACTCCGTCGGTGGTCAAGCAATCTTTGGAGCATGAAAAAACGCCAGAAATGCGCAAAAAGTTGTTTGAAGAAGCCAAGACACTCGATGCGTGGACGGAGATCATCAGCCACCTGAACATCGCGAAGTTGGTTGAGCAATTGGCGCTTAATTCGGCTTACGATAAGCAAGGCGATCACATTACGTTGACACTGCGCGAGAGTCAGGCTCATTTGAATTCTGAACGAGCACATCAAGAATTAAATCAAGCTTTGAACGAGCATTTGTCGACGACGTGTCAATTGAGCATTGTCATTGGCGAGCAGGGACAAACGCCGTTAGAGCTCAGGGAGCAACTTTACCAGCAGCGTCTGGAAAAGGCCTGTGAGAGTCTGAATCAAGATCAGAATGTAGCCATGTTGAGTGAGCGTTTTGACGCCCAACTCGATGAACAAAGTATTCGACCGATTTAATCCCTGTTATGGGTTGAATTTTGACGAATCTGACCTTATATAAAGATAAATCCAACCAATTAGAGAGACAGTTATGTTTGGTAAAGGCGGAATGGGCAACTTGATGAAACAAGCCCAGCAAATGCAAGAGCGCATGCAAAAAGTTCAAGAAGAAATTGCCAATATGGAAGTGACAGGCGAGTCAGGTGCTGGCCTAGTAAAAGTCACTCTAACCGGAAGTCACAGTGTGCGTCGTGTCGATATCGATGACAGCTTGATGGAAGACGATAAAGACATGCTTGAAGACTTGGTTGCAGCAGCATTTAATGATGCCGCGCGCCGTGTTGAAGAGCAACGCGAAGAAAAAATGGCTTCTGTTGCCGGTGGGATGCAATTACCACCTGGCATGAAGATGCCATTCTAACGCGGTCGTTATTTATCGATGCGTACCAGTCAATTACTGGAACAATTAATGGAAGCTTTGCGTTGTCTACCGGGCGTCGGTCCTAAGTCGGCACAGCGCATGGCTTTTACTTTGTTGCAAAGGGATCGCCAAGGCGGCTTGAGACTAGCGGATGCCTTGTCTCAGGCGATGACCGAAATTGGTCATTGTCAGCAGTGTCGTACCTTTACTGAAGAAGACGTTTGTCGTATTTGTGCCAACCCAAAGAGGCAGGAAAACGGTCAAATTTGTGTGGTAGAGACGCCAGCAGACATCGCTGCTTTAGAAGCAACGGGGCTTTTTTCTGGCCGCTACTTTGTTCTCATGGGGCACTTATCGCCACTTGATGGCATTGGCCCGAGTGATATTGGTTTGGATAAGTTTGATCGCAGGCTTGCGCAAGGTGATATTACTGAGGTGATTTTAGCAACCAATCCCACGGTGGAAGGCGAAGCGACTGCTCATTATATTGCGGAACTTTGCCGCGAGCATCAAGTACGTGCAAGCCGCATCGCCCACGGTGTACCGGTAGGAGGAGAGCTTGAGTTGGTCGATGGCACCACCTTGTCTCACTCTTTATTGGGGCGTCAAACGCTATAATTGACTGTTGGGCAGTTTGTCAGTGACTTAGACGGTCAATGTCTCTAAAAAAGTAATGTTCTCTAAGGCTTGAGTGTTGGTTTGCCCGCAGATATCCGGGCACGCTTTAAACTGCGCGCACACATCAGGCCTTTCTTTTTTGCCAAATAGGCGACATAAATTATTGTCATCGAGCTGTACACAGCGAACCCCAGCCGGTTTGCCTTTGGGCATGCCAGGTATCGGGCTACTGATGCTAGGGGCGATACAGCACGCGCCGCAGCCAAGTCTACATTCCATCATTTTTCCTCATTGCTCAGCGAGCGGCAGAGTCTATCAAAACTTCTCGAGAAATCCAGTTAATCTATTGCTCTGTGTTTTCGCTATACTGGTTGTATTCTTCCCGTTGTTGATGTGTTTTTGGGCTGATGGCGATAATGAGAGAAAAAGAGAGGTTGCCAGCGCTTGCATGTCAGTATCACAGTCGGTATAACCCTCTTCAAATAATGAGGTGAGCACAATATGAATTCAACAACTCAGCCTTTTTGGCAAACCAAAACACTAGAAGCAATGAGCGAAAACGAGTGGGAGTCTTTGTGTGATGGATGTGGCAAGTGTTGCTTACACAAGTTAATGGATGAGGATACCGAGGAAGTCTATTATACCAATGTGGCTTGCAGCTGGCTTAATGATCAAACCTGCAGCTGTAAAGATTACGCCAATCGCTTTGAGTCCGGCGAGTCGTGTTTAAAACTGTCGCGAGAGAAAATTGCTGAGTTTCATTGGTTGCCAAATACCTGTGCTTATCGCTTGTTGGCCGAAGGAAAGTCGCTGCCTGTGTGGCACCCGTTGATCACGGGAAGTAAAGATGCCATGCACGGCGCAGGGGAAAGCGTAAAGGATCAAGTAGTGTATGAAATTGATGTGATTGACTGGGAAGACCACATTATCAATCACCCAGGTCGCAGTGGCTGATCCTGTCAATCATTCTGTGTCACGCGCTTGAGTGGCACGGAGTCCGTTCGTCGCAGATCGAACATGTTAATAAAGCGGTTTAGGCTTGCTGACCAGTGTTTGATTGGAATCGTGAGCAGCAGCAGGCGTTTCGAGTTTTACATAGCAGTTATCACAACTTGACTATTATGAGTTTGACCATGTGCCAGAGAGGGCAAAGCGTATACTTGGAAAACGCTGCTAAATGCGGCGTTAGTTTACCAGTAAATAAATCCAATCCTAAGGTGAACTCTTAACTACAGGTGGTGCTGCGGAAGTTGTGATTGACCGAGTACAGCAACAACTAAAATGAAGCCATCTTCTTTTGTAAAGTACGCGGTATGCTTGCCCACCGGGAAATAAAAACCACTTGGGTATATCTCATCGCAACTGCGACCAACAGCCGGGTTGTCAGCAAGCATTTGAAACCCTGTTAGTAAGGTATTTTTGTCGCTTTGCCACTGCATCTCAGAGAAATTGTTGACGGTATAGATTTTGATTTTTTGTAAATGAGTCTGTGCTAATTTACTTAGCTTATATTTATTCTTTTTCATAATGGGTTATAAGGCGTTTAAAAAGTCTTCACCATCAACCACATTGCCTTGTGCCAAGTCTTGCTTCGCTGACTCGAAACAATGTCTCAGGTAATCAGCTTTCATTGCCTCCATCTCTTCATAATCCTTCATCGACATAACAACTACGACATCTTTGCTATTTTTGCTAATTTTCACTGGCTCACGTTGAGCGCTCAGAAGTAACTGACCAAAATTACGTTTGGCATCATTTGCTGTTAAAGTGTGCATGATTACTCTCCAAATCTGGGATCACAGTTAAATTATAGTTGTTCGCATGAAATGGTCAATATGATTAAATCGTGCGATTTGTGCGAAAGGTGAACTAACAAGCGTTTAGGGTTTCAAGATACTTTCACTAATCGGATATAAGCGGTTTACCTAATTTCGCGTAACTCGCTTCTGCCCCGAAACTTGTCATAGCTAATACTTGATTATGAGGAGTCAAACACAAGCTCCCATAGAAAATCTAATCTTAGGTATTCACTATACCTTTGATGTGAAAAATCGGATTTATTGATTGTTCAATATGTGTCGAAGGCGTTCTCAGTTGTGTTTACTTATTTGAGCTATAATCAGTTTTTCATAAAAAATATGCAATATCATGGATATTCACATCAGCGAGGGAAGTATCTATGCCAATTGCAACAAAAATCTGTGACCTAATAAACAGTAAAGGAAAGCCTGATTGGTGGAGGTACACCCTAAACCAAGCATTAGTTTTAGGCGAGCTATCACATCAAGAACTCGAAACCGCTTACATACTTGCAAAGATGGAGTTTGGTTTAGAAGACAAAAGTCCAGATTACGAAATATTAACTCAGCAAGCTAAAGCAACTGGATATCATGCAGAAGCTGAAGAAAACAAACTTATTTCTGTTGGTAATGCTTTAAACATATCAACACTTGCTGAGGAGAAAAAAATCGAGTTTTCACCGAAAGGGTTAACTGTCATTTATGGTAACAACGGAGCTGGGAAGTCGAGTTATGCCAAGATATTGAAGAATGCCTGCTTAACAAGG
>JBFGYW010000219.1:0-4434 GCA_041587235.1 Vibrio sp. | reverse complement strand
GTCTATGGTTAGCCACATAAGCGCCAACCCCGACACATAGGCCAATAATGAACGACTACCACCCAATCGATATCCCTTTTAATCAGCGACATACCTGCTGGTTCTGCGGCGAGCCAAGCGACCAACACAGTTTCTTCCCCAACCCGAAAACCAAACAAAACCAACGCACCGAACTGGCACTGCAAATCCCATGTTGCCACGAATGCCAAACGTTCAGTCAACAAAGCGACCGGGACAACGTCTGGGAATGGCGACTGCACATCAAACATCAACTGATGAAAAAATACGCCAAACACCTCGCAATTGGCGTCAACTGGAGCAAAGAAGAACTCGAGCAAACCGAATTCGATGGGGCATCTTTTAAAGGCTTTAAACGCAGCGCTTGGGACATGTACCAAATTGCGCAGCAACGCGTCGACTACCCCGGCTGGGAGCTGGCTATCGACGGCATCCCACTCGATATTATTAACGATGCCCACCGCTTTGAGTTCGACAACAAAACCTTTATCCACCTCAACGCGGCGGTTGAGTTTTACGTGCAAGCCGAAGGACTAGACAACTACCTCTTTAGCCAACTGGTCGACATCCTCGGCAGTGGACGCCTCGACTACGCGCTAAAAATTGCCCGACTCAACCGCAAAGTCAGCCGTCGACAAGCCGATGACATCTTACAAGAAATCGAACTGCAACAAGAAGAGCAGCGAGAAGCCGAGCAAATTGCGCAGCGAGAAAGTCAGCTTGCCAACACCCAGCTCAGCTCGGTCACCACCAAACAATTTAACGTAAGCAGCGAACACATTGATTGGGCGATGACGCGAGGAATACGCAACCTTGCCCAATTAAACGACGCCGAAGATGCTTTTTTTGATGATCACGCTCAGTATGGCGGGGTAGCGGCGTTTGAATTTTATCACAACCTGCAACTCTACCTACAAGCCAGGCAAGACCCAGAATGGGCAAAGCAGCACGACCCTAATCAGGAAAGTTGGCAGGCTTTAGGCAAATAAACGTACTCCTATAAAGAGTACGAGTTCATCGCAATACGCCAAGGTCACAGTCTAAAGGCCCTTTTTTCATCCCGAAAAGCGGGCCCTGATTGATTCACGAGTAATGGATCAGACAGTAAAGGTATTGACGAGGTTAGCCAGTTCAGATGATTTTTGATTTAAAGTATGACTGCTGTGGGCATTGTCATTGGCTACGCTAGACGATTGATTACTCTTATCAAAAATCAACTGAATTCGTTCAGAGATTTCCTGGCCGACCTGTGATTGCTCTTCGGTCGCGGTGGCGATGAGCGAATTCATATCCATAATCGTGCGTATCGACATTAGAACTTTTTCAATCGATTCAGAAGCCTCTTTAGCTTCTTCGACTGTCGTTAAGCCACTCTCGTGACTGAGCCTCATAATCTCAACAGCGGCATCGGAAGCATCTTGAAGTGCCTGAATACGAGTTTTAATTTCTTGAGTACTGGTTTGAGTTCGCGTAGCCAATTGTCTCACCTCATCCGCTACCACGGCAAAACCACGGCCTTGCTCCCCTGCGCGAGCCGCTTCAATTGCGGCATTAAGCGCGAGTAAGTTGGTTTGCTCGGCAATGTCCTGAATGACGCTCAACGACCCAGAAATATTGTTTACATCGCCCTCTAATTGAGCGATAACGGTGACCGCTTTTTGTACATTGGTTGCCAACTGATTGACTGAGTCCACCGCATTGCTGACAATGCTGGCCGTTTCATTGGAGCTTTGCTCTGCCGAGTTGGCCGACTCGGCCGCTTGGACAGCATTGTTTGATATCTCTTTGGCCGTCACCGTCATTTCCGTAATCGCCGTGGCCACTTGCTCAGTTTCTTCGCGTTGTTCGCCTGCCAGCACTTTGACAGAAGAGGAACGACGGGTCATTTGATCTGCTTCACCGGCCACATCATGGCTCACTTGACGAACATTTGTTATTAAGTGTTGCAAGGTGTCCAAAAAGGTATTAAAACTGCGGCAAAGTGTATTCAATTCAGGTATTGAAGAAGGGTCTAAACGCTTGGTCAAATCGGCATCACCTTTGGCAAATGAGGCGAGTGAGGTACTTAAAGCTGACAGCGGCTTTAAAATACTACGGTTGATTAAAAACGTCAGTAATAAAGCTAAGAAGATAATAATAACCGTGCCGATCGCGATAGTCAGCAGTGCGCTTTGGGTATGCTGCTCGGAAGATGCCTTTAACGAAGCAATGTTTTTTTCAATATCATCAATATAAAACCCAGTGCCTATCACCAAATTCCATTGAGGTTCATAAATGGAATAAGCTAACTTAGGTGCTGCGACTTTCTCTCCCGGCCTTGGGAAATAATACGTAGTGTAGCCACCGCCTTTTTGTGCTTTTTCAATGATGTCTTTTACCAAGGCAAAGCCATTGACATCTTTTAAGTTAAGGTAGTTATTTCCAATTCCGTTATCGCTACGACCAAGTAAGACGCGTGTACCATCTAAGGTGTAGCCAAATAAATAACCATCTTGACCAAACTTGATCTGGGAAAGCATGTCTACCACTTCATCAAGCGTACGATTTTGATTTCGATAGTCATTCAAGGAAGATTGAACAATATCCATATAGGACTTAAGCTCTCTTTCTCTTGATTGTGTCGTTGATTGGCGAGCGTTATCAGAGTGTATTTGATTCAAGCCTTGTAGCTCAATTTCTGTGAGAAAAAGAGTGGCGATCGTTACCAGCAACAGTGGGGTTAGAGCAAGCAAGTATAAACGAGCTTTGATACTAATCTTCATAAAAGAACCTACATTAATGAAAAGTGGATAGCACATCGAAACCGTTTTGTATCAGTAGCTGTACTAGCATTGAGTATAGTATATTAGTAATTACTTAATGAAAGAGGGTGACGATTTGTTGATCTATCTCAAAATCTTGGGCCCTGATAGAGAATAAGTGACGCATTTAGTGAGTGTGAAAAATATTAATTGCCTTTGAGAATTACTGCCGGCCGCGGGCGCTGGTGACGATTCTTTTTAAAATCCAACGGATCAATAACGGGATCTTGTCCGTGCCATTTTTTTCACAATAATCGACGATCGCCAATGCCAAATCTGGCTTGGCGTACTTCTTTAACGCCCGATTAACCACTTTTTTGGCCGTGATAGGATGATCCGGCGCAATGTGGACCAAAGCGCGAAAAAACGACTCAAATCCATGGTGATACAAATAATGCTCAATATCGACATCCGGTAATTCCGACAAATGATGACGTTCTGGCTCATGAAGCAAACGCGAACGCACCGAATGGGCATACTTCTTACCGGCCATGTCGCCATCGGTCACCACATGCCAATCAATGCCTAAGGTTTGTGCCACCTTGATCAAAGACTTAAGCCCTGACTGAGCAAACTCAATCACCTGAACGCCCTCAGCCGCTAAATGGTAATGACACAATTGCGCAAACTGATTAAACAGCCATACCTCGGTTTCCCCCTCAACCAAGAGCCAGCAACGAGCAAACAGAGCTCCAGGGCGATGATAGCGAATGTGAAAGCCGATTTTGCGCAGCTCATCAGCAGAAAAACTCGCGGGATCTAAATGATAACTCTGGGTACGCTCTGACTGACGCACCAAACGGCGAATCGACCCCAAAGGCACCCAACTGACAATATTGCTGCTGTTGGTGGTTAAAATCTTTTGCACCGGTAAACGCTGAATCAAACTCCACGCCCTTGCGAGTTGAGTGGGGTGCAAATGCCCCTCCGGATCTTCAATGATCAAAATCGGCCGCGCACATTGACGCAACTTTACCTTGCCCTTGGCTTGCAAATAGGCATTGAGTAAACGCATCAACAGCAACTGAGTTTGCTTATCGTGTTGATCCGACACCCAGCGACTCAACGACGGCTCACTAGCCGAGCCTTGATAAAACAGATTGTCCTTTGGATGACTGGGCGAGGGCGAACGCCGACTCGACTCAAACGAAAAATAATGGCCAATCAGAGAATGCATGGCGCTGATACTGCTGCGCATCTCACCTTTATTGACATGGCCTGGGGTAGCGAGCAAACGCCGACAAGTATTGTCGATCCGTTTTTCTAGTCGCGAAAGCGCAGCAGATGAAGACGACGGAGGCTCAAGCTCTGCCACTGGCGACCCCAACGGCAAAGCGGAGGACTGACGCAGGCGTAAAATAGGGTGCAAACTCATCAGCTCTTTGGCCAGCACAGCCGGGTTCGACACCGGCAAAGGCGAGCCTTGAGCATCGAGAAAATCCACTTGTGTCGTCACCTGTAAACCTTGACGATGGGCATGCAAACAATAAAATATCTTCTTTTTGTGCTGGTAGGAGACCCAAAGCGGGCTTAAACTCCGATAACGAAAGGCTTTCTCATGCTTTTGATTTGCGGCGGTAAAGCACAAGACAATGTGCAACTGCTGGGTTTGAGG
>JBFGYW010000218.1:0-4519 GCA_041587235.1 Vibrio sp. | reverse complement strand
TTATTGACCTCGATAGGTTTAAGCTGCTCAACGATAGTTACGGTCACCACATGGGGGATATGTTACTGCAAAACATCGCCCAAAGAATCACCCAAACTTTAGCGCAAAGAGCGGATAATCAAAATATTGTCGCTCGTTTTGGTGGCGATGAATTTGTTGCTGTATTGCCTCTACTGTCCGATAGTCAGCAACAGGCGACGATGCAAACTCAATATCTTGCTGATGAAGTCATCGCCCAGGTGTCGAAAACATTCCGCCTAACCAGTAAAGTTCAACAACTGTGTATTGAATACGCCATCACCGCAAGTATTGGCGGAGTGGTGTTTAAATCTGATCAACACACAGCAGGTGAAATCCTCCAACTGGCTGATTCTGCCTTGTATCACGTCAAATCTTCAGGTGGTCATAATGTAAAAATTTGTGACATAACCCTTCAAGACCAGTTCAACCAAACCAGTGAACTACAAAAATCGATGCACAAAGCCATCACTCGCAATGAATTTACCATTTACTTGCAACCCAAGTTTGATGGCCAAGAGCGCATTATTGGCGCAGAAGCACTGGTGCGCTGGGTTCACCCCGAGTTAGGGGTACTCTCGCCCTTCTCTTTCATTAACATTGCCGAAGAAAGTAACTTGATTTTGTTAATTGGCGATCAAGTCCTCAACCAAGCGTGTCAGCAATTAAAACAATGGCAGCAAAACCCAGCCACCCAACATTTAGAGCTTGCGGTTAACCTCAGTGCCAAACAAATATGGCAAAAACACTTTGTTGAAGACTTTATTGATTTGGTGGAAAAACATCATATTGATCACAGCAAACTGATTGTTGAAGTGACCGAGTCCGTTCTCATTCAAGATATTGACGATGCAACAGAGAAACTCACCCGCCTAAAAGAGTACGGCATCGCGATTTCTTTAGATGATTTTGGTACCGGCTATTCTTCTCTCAATTACTTGCGTTCTTTGCCGATCGATGAAATTAAGATTGATCGCTCTTTCATCAATGATGTGACCGATAACGAACACGCTCACTTGATGGTAAAATCGATCGTGGAGTTGGCGCGCAACTTTAAACTCCGAGTGGTATCAGAAGGGGTAGAAGACAAGCAACAGCTCAATTTACTCAATCAATTGGGAATTGATCGCTACCAAGGGTTTTATTTTAGTAAACCCGTAGAGACATCAGCAATGGCAACATTAATACAAGATCATTTTTCTGCGATCAAAGAAAAAAAATCATGAGGCGTTATCAATAGATAACGCCCGTAAGCTCTATTTTTATCAAACCGCTCTAGGCTTTTTAGAAAATAGAGCGGCCAATTTTTTGTGATAACAACTCTAATGCTCGAGTCCCTGCCAGTGAGTTACCAGATGGGTCGAGCTCAGGAGACCAGACAGCAATGGTCATTTCTCCAGGAACAATAGCAATCACGCCACCGCCGACTCCGGATTTGCCAGGCATACCGACTCGGTAGGCAAACTCACCAGCGCCATCGTAGAGGCCACAGGTTGCCAAAAGTGCATTAAGTTGCTTACTTTCAGTAGCAGAAATCACTTGTTCCCCAGTGACTACTGAACGTCCCTTATTGGCTAAATAACTGAATGTTTTAGCCAACTCCACACAGTTCATTTTTAGGGCGCAAGCGTGAAAGTAATTGTTGAGTACGGTAAGAACATCATTGTCGAAGTTGCCAAATGAGCGCATCAGGTACGCAATCGCTGCATTGCGGTCACTGTGCTGCATTTCTGAGGCCGCGACCACTTTGTCGTAAGTGATTTGCTCCTGAGCGGCCAGTTGACGTACAAAGTCCAACAACCTTTGTCGCGGTGCTGACAAGCGGCTCGCCAACAGGTCAGCCACAACAATCGCTCCAGCGTTGATAAAGGGGTTTCTCGGAATACCCTTTTCCACTTCCAACTGAATCAAAGAATTGAACGCCTGACCTGACGGCTCTTTGCCAACGCGATGCCAAATTTCATCACTGCGATAGATTTGCATCGCTAACGTTAAACTGAGCGCCTTCGAAATTGACTGGATAGAAAAACTTTCGTAGGCATCACCAGCCGAAAAGACCTCGCCTTGATTGGTAAAAATCGCAATACCTAACTTATCATTCGCCACACGGGCCAGTGCGGGTATGTAATCTGCAACCTTGCCACGGCCGATCAAAGGCCTGACTTCATCAAGAATATCAGCTAACAATGCGTTACTTGGCGTCATTTATGAGTTCCTAAAGTGTGTGTCCAGATTGATTGAGCGAAAAAAGCCAACAATAAATGTTGGCTTGTAATCCCGTTTGATCTCTGTGGAAAATCAGTTGACTCGGCGATACTTAATATCCCAAACACCATGGCCTAAACGCTGGCCTCTGGCCTCAAATTTAGTCAAAGGTCGGTCTTCAGGACGAGGGACATAATCGCCATCCATCGCCGTATTTTGATAACCTGGCGCTTGATTCATCACTTCGATCATGTGTTCTGCGTAGTTTTCCCAGTCCGTCGCCATGTGGAACACCCCTTCACCTGGGATCAATTTTTGACGAACCATTTCCGCAAACTCAAGTTGAACAATACGTCGTTTGTGATGGCGTTTTTTGTGCCAAGGATCTGGAAAAAACAACTGCAATGTGTGCAAGCTATTATCAGGGATCATATGTGCAAATACTTCAACGGCATCATGACACATGACTCTCAGGTTTGTCACCCCAGCATCACGCGCAGATGATAAACACGCACCAACACCTGGGCTGTGGACTTCAATACCGATAAAGTTTTTTTCTGGCGCGTTTTTCGCCATCTCAACCAATGAAGCGCCCATGCCAAAACCAATTTCTAAGACCACTGGATTATCATTGCCAAACACCTGTTGCCAATCGAGCAACTGGGCTTGATAGTCAATCCCCATCGTTGGCCAACACGCATTCATCGCTGCTTCTTGGCCTTTGGTCAAACGACCTTCGCGGCGAACAAAGCTGCGAACTTTGCGGATCAATTTACCGTCATCGGTATATTCGTTAGTGGTCACTTCACTCATGGTTTTGCCTGCACATTGATTAATCAGAGCGGGGAATTATCCAAAGAATTGCCATCGGTGCAAGTGTTATCTTACCGATCAAAGTAAAAATGATTTCTGACTTTAACCGTGTGCTCACGTCGGCGTTTCCTGATACAGTATCCTTCTACTATTATCTTAATCATTATAATTTAAAAGAGCATGTCGTGACGCCTTTTGCTGACGCAATTTTAACCTGGTATGACGCTTATGGTCGCAAGCATCTGCCATGGCAACAAAACAAAAACGCTTATCGAGTTTGGTTATCTGAAATCATGTTACAGCAAACTCAAGTGGCGACCGTGATTCCATACTTTGAGCGCTTTCTCGCTCGCTTCCCGACAGTCAAGGATCTTGCCAACGCCGAGCAAGATGAAGTACTCCACCTGTGGACCGGGTTGGGTTATTACGCTCGCGCTAGAAACCTCCATAAAGCCGCTAAGATCGTCGTCGATACCTATGACGGGGAATTCCCACAGAACATAGAACAAATGAACGCTTTACCTGGAATTGGGCGTTCAACCGCCGCCGCTATCTTGTCTTCAGTGTACAAAGAGCCACATGCGATCTTAGATGGTAATGTGAAACGCACTCTCGCTCGTTGCTTTGCCATCCAAGGCTGGCCAGGTCAAAAATCGGTTGAAAACACCCTGTGGCAAATCGCAGAGAAACATACACCAACCGTTGACGTCGACAAATACAATCAGGCGATGATGGACATGGGGGCAATGATTTGTACTCGCAGTCGCCCCAAGTGCAATTTATGCCCCGTCAATGAGCACTGTGTGGCCCTGGCACAAGGCAACCCGCTCGACTACCCCGGTAAAAAGCCCAAAAAGGAAAAACCTGTCAAAGCCACCTGGTTTGCTATTTTGCACTATCAAGGTGAAGTATGGCTTGAACAACGGCCACAGTCGGGGATCTGGGGGGGGCTATATTGCTTCCCTCAACACCACGAGCCATCCATTGAGCAGCTCATTAACCAACGAGGTATCGATGAGCGAAGTGTGCAAAATAAACAGACGTTAATTTGTTTTCGTCATACATTTAGCCATTATCATCTCGATATCACACCAATTTTGTTGGATTTATCCGCTCAACCCACAATGGTAATGGAAGCGAACCAAGGACTTTGGTATAACTTGTCACAACCAAATTCGATTGGTTTGGCTACACCAGTCAAATCGTTACTCGATAACTTACACTATCATTTGAATGACACATCATTCGATTAAGGAGACATTATGAGTCGTATGGTTTTTTGCGCTCGATTACAAAAAGAAGCCGAAGGGCTAGATTTTCAGTTGTACCCAGGCGACTTGGGTAAACGTATTTTTGATAATATCTCCAAACAAGCTTGGGCAGAGTGGCAGCACAAACAAACCATGCTGATCAATGAGAAAAAACTCAATATGATGGATCCTGAGCATCGCAAGTTGATCGAAGAAAACATGGTTAACTTCTT
>JBFGYW010000217.1:0-4520 GCA_041587235.1 Vibrio sp. | reverse complement strand
TGTAAAAGAAGACGTAAAAAATATAGCCAAGTAAGACCACCACTGCAGAGAGCGGATTGGTAAATTGGTATATCAAGCCGGTACCGACAATCAGTAATCCCACCGAGTAGATAAAGGCAACATCGATGTTGATCTCACCTGTCACCATAGGACGGTGTTGCGTGCGTGACATTTTGCTGTCGATATCTCGGTCAAAAATATTATTGACCACACAACCCGAAGCAATCACACAAGCAACGCCTGCCATAGTCGTCAGCAACAGCCAACTACTCGCCGGTTCTGATTTTGCAGCGAGGAAAAACCCCGCCGCAACAGAAATCAAATTACCAATGATAATGCCTGGTTTGGTAATGGTAATGTAGCTTTTGATCATACTGCCTCTACATCATCATGTTGATGTTTAGGTTCCACATAATCCAAATTGAACCACCGACTAGGATCAGAACCACGACAGCGGAAAATAGCAACGAGGTCAAATTCCAGCGGCCGGTTTCTGATTTGGTTTCCATGTGTAGGAAGTAAGCAAAATGAACAATCACCTGCACAATCGCACAACCGAGCAGGATGGCAACCGTCACGCCTTTTGGCAAGCTTTGTGTGGCAGCAAAGTAAAACGGGATAATCGTTAATACCAAAGAGGCGACAAAGCCTATCACGTAATCACGGATGCCTGTTTCTGAGTGTTGTTGACTCATTACATTACTCCTAGTAGGTAAACCACAGTGAAGACACAAATCCAAACGATATCGAGGAAGTGCCAGAACAAGCTCAAGCAGCTAAAACGCATCTCTAAGGTTTCGGTAATGCCTTTTTTGCTCAACTGGAAGTAACACACAACAAGCCAAATTAGGCCGAAGCTAACGTGCAGTCCATGAGTGCCAACCAGAGTAAAGAAGGCCGATAAGAACGCGCTGCTTTGTGGCGTTGCACCATGCTCAATTAGGTGATGGAATTCGTAAAGTTCCATGCCGATAAAGCACGCACCGAGCACAAAGGTTACTGCCAGCCAGAGCTTCATTGCCGCAAGATTGCGACGTTTCATCGCAATCATACCAAAGCCAAAGGTAATACTACTGAACAGCAGTGCCATGGTTTCGGCAAACACAAATGGCAACTCAAACAAATCTTTGCCACTTGGGCCACCTGCTGTCGCGTTGGCTAACACGGCAAAGGTTGCAAAGAGACTGGCAAATAAAATGCAGTCACTCATCAAGTAAACCCAGAAACCGAACAGTTTATTTTCAGCGATTTCATGATGATGATCATGAGCGTGTGAAGCGTCATTAGTGTGCATGATTCACCTCGTTATCACCTTGTTTAGCTTGGAAACCCGCTTGCTTTAATTGCTCGCGTCGTTTGGCTTCAATTTCTTTAATTTCATCTACTTGGACATAGTAATCGACATCTTCATTGAAGCTGTGACGAATACAAGTGGCCACGATGCCAACAAAGCCAATGATGGCAAGCCACCAAATGTACCAGATGGCCGCAAAACCAAATACCAGTGACCATGCCGAAACATAGATACCGGTCGGGGTATTTTTGGGCATGTGGATTGGTTCGTACTCTTCTTCTTGCATTGGATTGAATTCACCGCTTTGCTTTTGATACCAGAAAGCATCAATTTCATCGCCCTTAGGCAATTTCGCAAAGTTGTAGAACGGCGCCGGAGAAGACGTCGACCATTCAAAAGTACGTGCATCCCATGGATCACCGGTCAAATCGCGATTTTGTTCACGATCGCGGATACTGACCACAATTTGAATGATTTGGCACAAAACACCCGCGGCAATAATAGCGGTACCAAAAGCGGCAACGGCGAGGAATGGCATAAAGTCAGGGTTAATGTCTTGGCTGATACGACGAGTCATACCCATAAAGCCCAACGCGTACAATGGCAAGAAAGCAAACATAAAGCCAATGACCCAACAGAAGAAGGCTCTTGTGCCCCATTTTTCGTTGAGCATAAAGCCAGTGGCTTTCGGGAACCAGTAAGTGACACCAGCAAAACAACCGAAGACCACACCACCGATGATTACGTTGTGGAAGTGTGCAATGAGGAAGACACTGTTGTGCAGGATAAAGTCAGCACCTGGTACGGCCAAGAGCACGCCGGTCATACCACCAATGGTAAAGACGATCAAAAAGCCCACCGTCCACAGCATCGGCGTTTTGAACTCAATGCGGCCTTTGTACATGGTAAATAACCAGTTGAAAATCTTAACCCCGGTTGGGATAGAAATGATCATAGTGGCAATACCAAAGAAGGCGTTGACATCGGCGCCACCACCCATGGTAAAGAAGTGGTGTAACCAAACCACAAAAGCCAAAATGGTAATAACTAGGGTAGCCCAAACCAGTGAGGTGTAACCAAACAGTTTCTTGCGAGAGAAGGTGGCGGTCACTTCCGAGAACACACCGAACACAGGTAAGACCAAGATGTACACTTCAGGGTGACCCCAAGCCCAGATCAAGTTGACATACATCATCATGTTGCCACCAAAATCATTGGTGAAGAAGTGCATACCCAAATAACGATCCAATGCGAGTAGCGCCAAGGTGACCGTTAAGATAGGGAAAGAAATGATGATCAGGATGTTGGCGCACAATGAAGCCCAAGTAAAGACAGGCATTTTCATCATTGGCATTGACGGTGCACGCATACGCAAGATGGTCACAAAGAAGTTGACGCCGGTCAGCGTGGTACCTACCCCTGAGATTTGTAGAGCCCAATCCCAATAATCGACCCCGACACCCGGACTGGCATCAATACCAGAAAGCGGTGGGTAAGCAAGCCAACCCGTACGTGCGTATTCGCCCAAGCCCAAAGACATGTTGGTCAAAATGACACCGACAACAAACAGCCAGAAGCTTAAGTTGTTGAGGTAGGGGAAGGCAACGTCACGAGCGCCAATTTGCAAAGGTACGACCAAGTTCATCAAACCAATAACCAGAGGCATGGCGACGAAAAAGATCATAATCACACCGTGAGCAGAAAAAATCTGATCGTAATGGTGCGGTGGCAAATAGCCTGCTTCACCTGCAGAGGAGAGCAATTGTTGGCTACGCATCATGACCGCGTCGGCGAAGCCGCGCAAGAGCATAACCAGTGCGAGGGCAATATACATAAAGCCCAGTTTTTTGTGGTCAATCGACGTAAACCACTCATTCCATAGATATTGCCACTTACCAAGGCGTGTTACCCAAGCAACAACCGCTAAACCCACAATCGCAATAACGGCGAGGGTTATCATGATAATAGGCTCATGATATGGAATCGATTCTAATGATAATCTTCCAAGCATAATCTCAATTATCCTTTATCTTCAGTCATGTGTTCATGACTTTCTTTAACATCCATAGTCATACTATGGTGCTGATGACCTGTTGCTGTACTTTTGCCCATGCCAACACCGCCTGAATGTTGCATACCACCAGGAAATTGTGTAACGACTGAGTTAAAGAGGTCGGGCATAACGGTTGAGTAATAAGTCACAGGGACATCGATACTTGGCTTGGCCAACTGACGATAATCAGAAAAGTCGCTTAGCGATTTTGGCGACGCTTTGACTTCATCAACCCAAGCAGCAAACGCTTGCTTGGTTTCGAAAGCACGAGCTTTAAACTTCATGTGAGAAAAGCCATCACCACTGAAGTTAGAAGAAATACCATCAAATTCGCCAGGGTGGTCGGCGATCAAATTTAGGCGAGTGACCATTGAGGGCATGGCATAAATTTGACTTCCTAACTGAGGAATAAAGAAAGAGTTCATGATGTTGTCAGAGGTGATCTTGAACTTTACAGGCACATCTTCAGGGAAGGCGACGTAGTTGACGGTCGCAATGTGTTGCTCAGGATAGATAAACAACCATTTCCAATCCAGAGAGACCACTTCAATGGTCATCGGTTTCCCTTCGTGTTTAAGAGGAACCGAAGGCTCGAGCTCATGGGTACTGTGCCAAGTGATGGTGCCTAGAATGGCAATGATGATTAATGGCACAGTCCAAACGACAACTTCTATTTTTGTCGAGTGAGACCATTCAGGTTTGTACTCTTCGTCGGTATTGGACGCTCGATACTTATAGGAGAAGTAAATTGTCATTAAAATCACAGGGATAACAACAATCAACATCAGAAGAAGAGCAGTGATAATCAGCTCTTTTTCTTGTACTCCGACCGAGCCTTTTGGATCGAGCAGCACAAATTTACACCCTGATAACAGGAATAAAACGGCAGCACATAATCCAGTCCGCGACAAAATGTTTTTATATCTTGAGGCTTCCATTGACTTTCTCGATGTTTAGCAGAAGTAAAGCTAGGCTTCACCCCGCGGGTTGGTAGTAATAAGAATAATGTTTATGAAACAGTAACTGTGCTGCAAAGACGAGAAATAAGAAAAGGAGACAAAAAATGAAACTAACTTATTTCAGATCAATAACACATTGTTACATTTTGCGCATTATCCTGATAAACCTATGCAACATCACGTAATGAAAATGAAATGTAAGTTTGCATTTTTG
>JBFGYW010000216.1:0-4557 GCA_041587235.1 Vibrio sp. | reverse complement strand
CGGTAACGATCGCACAAAATACAAAAAGATTGCTTACGTCAAAAAGTTTGCTCACTTTAATTGGTATATTGGCACAGGGGAATACGTCGATGTCATGGAGCAACAAACCCAACAAGAAATCATTCATTATATCAATCACCTTTTGTATGGTGACGGGGATAAACAGTACGTATTTATCCATAATGAGCAAGGGGTAGAGCTGGCAAACGGTCAATACCCCGCCATGGTAGGGCGCAACAATTTCAACCTGACCGACGACAACGGGATCAAGATCCTCCAAGCGCAAATTGACATCGCTCAATCCCCGCCTGGCCATGGCTTTTTAACTCACTTGTGGCCAACCGTTGATGACAATCAAACCATCACTCAACACGAAAAACTTACCTATGTCAAAGGCTTGCCACAGTGGGGCTGGGTGATTGGCTCTGGGGTTGATATGACAGAGCTCAAACGAAGCATTGCGCAAAACCAACGCGACCTTTACGATCAATTTTATGCCAGTATCATCGATGTTATCTCCCTCGCATTGGGTATTTTTGTTCTGAGTGCCCTATTTGCCAACTATATGACCAATCATATTCGCAATGGCATCGAGTTTTTCACTCAACACCTACAATCGAGTTCTGCCCAACTCAGCGGTATTGACCTTGAAGACGTCGAGTATAAAGAGTTTGAAATGCTGGCGGCGGTGTTTAATAGAAAAACCAAAAAGATCAATCGACTGCTTAATATTGACCCGTTAACTCAAATCTACAATCGCCGATTTCTGGATCAACTGCTTGAACAAGAATGCCACACATCACATCAAGAAGGCACTTCGATTGCCGTTGTGTTGTTGGATATCGACCACTTTAAACAATTTAACGATCGCTACGGCCATCAAATTGGCGACGATGTGCTCAAGCAAGTGAGCCAGGCCATATATCATCACGTTGGCGGCCAAGGGTATGTCGGTCGTTATGGCGGCGAAGAAATCTTAGTCATATTGCCAAATCACACTGCACAACAAGCCTATGAGGTAGCAGAATCGATACGGCAAAAGATTGCTCAGCTGCGTTTAGATAACATTGAACAGACCATCACAGTGAGCGGTGGGGTTGGCAATGACAACCGCTCTGCTAGCCGTCTAATCGCGCAAGCGGATGACTATTTATACCAAGCCAAAAAACTCGGTCGCAACCAGATCATCTACACAGATTCACCAAATTCTGACAGCCAAACTGACTCGGTAAGCTATCTTTTATCAAGTAAACCATGAGTTAAATTGAAGCTCATGAGTGATAAATAAAACGCAATGGCACTGAACAAACAACGAAAATAACGAGGTTGACAATGGATTTAATTCGTATTTTATTCGCGATTTTACTGCCGCCATTAGGGGTCTTTTTACAAGTGGGGATTGGCGGTGCTTTTTGGCTCAATATTTTACTGACCTTACTTGGCTACATCCCAGGTATTGTTCACGCGGTTTGGGTGATTGCCCGCCGTTAAGTTGTCTGCACCATCACCAGCCGAGGTCACGGCCTTGATAGTCGATAAAACGGCCCGTATCGTCTGGTGATGCGGCGTCAATCAAGGCGATCAATTGCGTGGCGACTGACTCAGCGCTTTGCAATTGGTGCGCTGGCACGCGGCTTTGAAAAGGCTTAGATAACGCCGTATCGGTTGTACCTGGATGAAGGGCAAGCACTGTTGCCTTGGGCATTTGTCGCCGCCACTCTATACTGAGTGTTTTGACAAACATGTTGAGCGCTGCTTTTGAACAGCGATAACTGTACCAACCGCCCAACTGATTATCACTGATGCTGCCGACTCTAGCGCTAAGCACAGCAAACTTCGCCTGAGGCGACATTGCCAACTTAGCCGCTACCGATTGCGCCACCAAGACATTCCCGGTTAAGTGCGTGGCCAGTGACTCGTTAAGCCACTCAACATTAATTTGGTCGAGTCGTTTTTCGGGCCCAGCATATTCGCGGTGCAAAAGCCCTGTGGTATTGATCAACCAGTCTATTTTCTGGCATGACTCGAAAAATCGCGTTACAGAGGCCGATTTGGTAATGTCTAACCGGCGCCAAGTCAATCGAGGGTGAGTTAAACTTGGGCATTGGTGATGATAACTGGCGATCACCTGATCCTGTGCAGAACCTATCGGCGAAGTATCATCTAGCAAAGCTTTAACCATCGCCAAACCAATACCGCCACTTCCACCGAGTATCACTTTCACTGCCATTTTTGTTTCCTTTCGAGTGATTGAGTTTACTTGAGAAATACCTATAACAACGGCCAATCCGCGCCGTCAACGGCGTCATCACTAGGCGCTTGTTGACCTTGCCACTCGGCAATAAACGCCCCGTTTGGGTCAAACCATTGTGTTTGTTCGGCCAAATCAAAGTGTTTCGGCTTGCCATCAGCACTTGCAACGCCGGCAATACTCATCCAATTACCCCAGTTACTGGCCACATCGTAGTCGATGAGATGGTGTTGAAAAAAAGCCGCGCCAAAACGCCAGTCAAGACCGAGCTCATTAACCAAGCAACTGGCAACCAATTGGCGGCCGCGATTGGACATCCAACCGGTGGCGCGCAGCTGGTTCATACAGGCATTGACAATGGGATAAGCGGTTTTCCCTTCACACCAAGCTCGAAAACGCTGCGGATAAAACGTGGTCAGCGGCGCGCTTTGCCTAAGCCCCTGTCGCCAAAACAGGCGCTGTTGATGATGGCGGGCAAACCAATAAAAATACTCTCGCCACAGCAATTCAAAATAAATCCATTCGGTCGAGGCATTGCGACCGTGCTCAGATTCGTACGCCCGAAGTTGTTTGACCACTTGTTTGGCCGAAATCGCCCCTTGTGCAAGCCAAATCGACAGACAAGTCGAACTGGTACTAAAATTAAGCCCGTTGCGCGTTTGTTTGTACTCGCTGGCACATCGGGTAGCAAAATAGCCCGCCAAATGAGCAAGGCCGTGTGATTCACCGCCACAAGCAATAACCGACGCGCCTGCATGTGGTGGTGAACTGGAAACCGGTTGTTGAAACCCCGCTAAGGCATCGACAGCTAATGGCGCCGCTAAGGTGCTAGGCGCATCGATAGGGTCACTGGAGTTGAGCGCCATGACTTGTTTTCGAAATGGAAAAAAGGCTCGGGGAAAGTCCCCTGGCTCAAACGTCCCTTGCTCGTCGGTAAGTAAGTGATTGTGATGAGAAGTACAAAACCTAATGTGAGTAAAACGCTCGGCAAGGGCTTTGAAATAGCGACGCTCGTCAACACCTGCAAAAGCACAATGCGCTAACGTTATCGTGGCATTTGGGTAAGCGGTACTGAGACTCTCTAGCGCAGAGAACAGATCACCTATGGGGTAAAGCAGATGATTTTTTTGCGCGAGTTGTTGTGCGAGTTCACAGAGCCCTTGCTGATAAAAGCGTCTCTGATGTTCTCCGCCCGCGGTGTTGGGGAGTTTGCCTTGGTCCCATTGGCTCACAGGACGTTGCCAACCGGCGCAAATCAGTTTGTCGACCTTGCCACTTAAGGTCGTCAGCAGGGGTTGATCGCTCAATCTCAAATCATGGCTAAAAAGATAAAGGCCAATATTCACCGTCACACCTCATTGATTGCTATTAACGGTGTTACGCAGCGCCGCGCTAAACGATCATCGCGTTGACAAGCTTGATGAAGCTGATGTCAAACCATCTCCTCTCCCCTGCCCGCTCAGCATAAAACACTCTCGCGCTGGGCAGTGCTATCGCCGCCACGACAGCAAATTGCTCGCTTTAAAGTACCATTGGTGATCGAATAAATGAATCACAGCGGGCGTTGCCTGCTTAGACAAACACACCGCGTGAAATTGATGCTCTTGACTACGCAACTGGGCAAACTTCTCGACGATGTCGGGCTTGGGCTTAGGGGCAATAAAATCAGAAATAACCACCAAATCGGCGCGTTGATAGTCCCGGCTTTGCATCGCGTCTAACGAAGCATTAAGCACTGGAGACAAATCGGTACCGCCGTGAAATTGATAGCTGAGAAAATCTAACATTTCGCGCAAGCCATGTTCGGCATTGAGGTGATATTCAATAAAATCGGTTGAATAAATGTGCACAAGGCAATCGCGCTGTTCGGCCAACGCCATCTGCATTAAAGCAAAGGAGAAAGCCTTGGCCGCTTGCTCCATTTCTCCGACCATGGAGCCTGATGCATCAACGCACAAAATAAAAGGCCCTTTGGGGTTGATCGACTCATCGGGGCTGTTGACTTTGCTTTGAACTGGCACACTTTGTAAACTTTGACCTTGCATTTGGTAAGTCAACAAGCGCCGGTCGAGCAAGTTTTTATAAAACAACAACTCCAGATCAGGCTCACCCAGCAACATGACTTGGTTGGGCAGCATCCGCGCCACCTCTGCCGATTGGGTGACGCCGGTCATTTCATCTAACGCTTGCTCACTGCGTACGGTCACCGTCTCAAAATGTGGGTTGCTCTCCTCTGGCGTGTTTTCTTCACTGTGTGGATGAGATTGTCGACCAATTTGCTCTGCCAGGGACAAAAGCTCAGGGTG
>JBFGYW010000215.1:0-4560 GCA_041587235.1 Vibrio sp. | reverse complement strand
GAGATCGCGGGTCTGTGGTTTGACCGGTGAGGCTAAATCATTGACGGCGGGATGAGCGAGCATTTGTTGTTCGATAAACTCGACCATGCAATTGGCCAACCCTTGGTGGCGGAAAAGATGGTAACGATCAAAGCGATATTTATCTTTTTGATGTAAATACACATTGTTCATACTCGCACCGCTGTAAAGCACAGTATCATCAAAGATAAAGCCCTTTAAATGCAAGACGCCAAAGACTTCTTTTCCCCGGACTGGAATGCCATAGACTGGAATGTGAGTCGCATACTGCTCGGCAAAGCGCTTGTACATGGCGGCATTGCCTTCGGACTGGCTGGCACCAATTAAGCCGCGTTGAGCACGGTGCCAATCAACACACAATTTGATATCAAGATCGGGGTTGGCGAGTTTGGCTGCGTATAAGGCCTCTAAGATCTCTCGACCCGCTTCATCATCTTCTAGATAAAGAGCCACCAGATAGATACGGCTTTTGGCTTGTTGAATCAACTGCAAAAGCGTTTCCCGGTACTGCTTGGCTGAGTGAAGAATGTCTACATCCTGAGCGTTAACCGCTAAACTGGGCAACGATTTTAATGGATTTGAATTGACCATCATATGATGAGTTAACCTTATCTACCTGCGATGCGCAAACGAGCGATACTATCAAAAATCCGCTCGAGACGCATTAATTGCTGCCATTGCTGTTATGCAAATGACATTGGGATCAAGTCTTTGCCCGTTCCAGTATATCTGAGCAATAAAGTACGAACATCGTTTGGCAGTGCTTCTGCCGCGACGATGTTAAAACCATACTGCTGATAATAATCGCCTAGGTGACTTAAAGCAAAGCAGTAGTCATTTCCTGTAAAGACATTTTCTTTACAATACGTTAATAGTGCGCCGCCGATACCGAGTTGACGGTATGTTGGCAGCACAAGCATGCCAGTCATTAAGCGGTATTGTCCAATCGGGCGAAGTCGCAATGTGGCAATAATTTGGTTTTGGTACTCAACAGTGTAAATTGTTTCATCAGACTTTGGCTTGGCACTTGGGTAATACTGCTTGTAGAGCTTTTTGAGTAGCGGCAAGCGAATTGCGTCTAATTGGCGGATGTTTATCTTGTCGAGGATGGAGCTTGTTGGTAACGTCACTGCGAAATCTGAGCCAGTCATGTAGAATGTAAAACAGTTTAGAAGAAGTCGAGCCCAGCATGCAAATTCAAACCAATGTTTCTTTAGCCGCATACCACACTTTTGGTTTGTCGGTTTCTTGTCGTTATCTGATCGAAGTGACATCGGTTGATGATATACGAATGATCTATCGTGACCCCGTGTTTCGCGACTTACCCAAGCTCGTCATAGGCCGAGGCAGTAACCTATTATTCACCGAAGACTTCAATGGTGTCGTCATTGTCAATCGCATAACAGGTATTGAGGTTGAACAACAGGCGCAAGGGCACTTACTGCACGTCGGTGCCGGAGAAGATTGGCCGAGTTTGGTAGAATGGACTTTGGATCAAGGATTATCTGGGTTAGAAAACCTCGCGATGATTCCCGGGTGTGTCGGTTCGGCGCCAATACAGAACATCGGCGCTTATGGCCGAGAGCTAAAAGACGTTTGTCTTTATGTTGATGTGTATGATCTCGAGACACAAAGTGTACGCCGCTTACAGGCCGAGCAATGTCAGTTTGGTTATCGCGACTCGATTTTTAAGCGTGAATTACTGGGCAAAGTCGTGATTGTGGCGGTCGGACTGTTTCTTTCCCAGCCTTGGCAAGCACAGCTTTCTTATGGACCACTGCAAAACCTAAACCCACAGACCGTCTCTGCACGTGACGTGTTTGACGCGGTTTGTGAAATCCGAACCGTGAAATTGCCCGATCCCCAACAGATAGGCAATGCCGGGAGCTTTTTTAAAAACCCAGTGGTTAGCCAAGCGCAATGGCAGCATTTGCAACAAACCCACCCTGGCATCGTCGGCTACCCCGCGGACTCTGGGGTCAAACTGGCGGCAGGTTGGCTGATTGATCAATGTGGCTTGAAGGGGCAAACACAGGGCGGAGCCAAAGTTCATGAGCAACAAGCTTTAGTACTGACCAATGCCAATCATGCGACAACCAGGGATGTGATCAGATTAGCCGCTCAAGTCGTTGAAGCGGTGGCTCGGCGTTTTGAGGTGACATTAGAGCATGAGGTGCGCTTTATGGCTGCAGAGGGAGAGACGAATTTGTCAGCTTGTCTTGAGAGGTTACGATGAAAAAAGAACCGACTACTAAATTGGCGATATTACACCGCTTGGCAGATGGCCAGTTTCACTCCGGTGAGGCACTTGGTCAAGCACTTGGGGTGTCGCGAGCCGCAGTCGCTAAACACATCAAGAGTCTTAAAAATTGGGGACTAGAGATCTATCGCGTACAAGGTAAGGGATATTGTTTGGATAAACCGATGCAATTGCTCGATGGCGACAAAATTGCCTCAAACCTTGGTCGGGTCGATGTGTTTGCTGAGATAGACTCAACCAACCAGTACTTACTCGAGCACGTGTCTGAACTGGAGCAGGGCAGTGTGTGCCTCGCCGAATATCAAGCTGCGGGTCGAGGCCGTCGCGGGCGAAAGTGGGTCTCGCCATTTGGTCATAATCTCTACTTATCCATGTATTGGAACTTGTCGGCTGGGTTGGGCGCGGCTATGGGGTTGAGCTTAGCCATTGGCATTGCCACGGTCGAGGCTTTAGAAAAGCTCGATATTCACGGCGTAAAGCTAAAGTGGCCGAACGATCTCTATTACCAGGATAAAAAATTAGCTGGCGTGTTGGTTGAACTAAGCGGGCAAACTGGCGGTGTGGCAGACGTTGTGATTGGGATGGGGATGAATATCGCAATCAGTGAGCAAGACAGTCAAGCCATTACTCAGCCTTGGACCTGTGTTCAGGACATTGTTGCCGAGCGCGTCATTGACCGCAATCAGTTAGCCAGTACGCTGATTGAGTCATGGCATCAAACATTATTGGAATACGAAGTTTCGGGCCTGAGTTCTTTTCTCACCCGCTGGCAGCGATTGGATAACTACCTTGGGCGCCCAGTGCGTTTAATCATGGGAGAGCAGCAGCACCAAGGAATAATGAAGGGTATTAATGAACAAGGCGCGGTGCTGTTAGAAAACGAGCAGGGCACGCAAGCCTTTTTTGGTGGCGAAATATCAATGCGCGGGGCAGATTGAAGGGGGAATGGCCAGCTTGTTTGATCGCTTTGTTTGATCTGATGGCTATTTTCTTAACCCTACTTCCTTTACCATGTGATTCTCGCCTTTGGTGAGGATCAGATGGGCTCGGTCTCGGGTTGGCAAAATATTTTGTTGTAGGTTGAGGCCGTTAATACTGTCCCAAATCACCGAGGCTTTTTTGCATGCCTGTTCGGCAGTGAGCTTGGTGTAGTGGCTGAAGTAAGAGCCAGGTTTTGCAAAGGCTCCTTGGCGAAAAGCCATAAACCTTTCGATATACCACTGTTTGATTAATGATGTATCTGCATCGACATAGATTGAAAAATCCAAAAAGTCTGAGACAAAAGTGCGACACGGGTCTTGGGGGTAGTTTGCCCCAGTTTGCAACACATTAAGCCCTTCTAAAATCACCACATCTGGGCGATCAACCACTTTGATCTCATCGGTAATATCGTAGGTTAAGTGCGAATAGACAGGCGCAGTGACATTGGGTTTGCCCGCTTTGACATCAGAAACAAAATTGAGTAGGCGCTTGGTGTCATAGGATTCAGGAAAGCCCTTTTTGCCCATTAACCCTTTCTCCAACAAAATCTCATTGGGGTACAAAAAACCATCGGTGGTGACTAATTCGACCTTAGGGTGATTTTCCCAGCGCGACAATAACTCTCGCAATAGGCGAGCGGTGGTACTTTTGCCAACGGCAACACTGCCAGCGATACCAATCACAAAGGGTGGCGCGTGTTCTTCGTTGTGCAAAAATTGCTGTAGCACACTGTTACGGCTTTGGCGTGCAGCGACATAAAGATTTAATAAGCGCGAAAGAGGCAGGTAGATTTCTACCGCTTCTTGCATGGTGAGTTTGTCGTTGATGCCTTGTAGCGCTTTAAGGTCGTCCTCTGAGAGTGTCATGGGAACCGAATTGCGCAATTGCGACCACTTTTCTCGATTAAATTGTAAAAAAGGACTCATGGAAGTACTCAACGACATATAAACAAGAGGTTGAACATACCGCATGGTGAGCGTAAATCAAATCCTTAACCGAGGAATTGAGAGATAAAAACACGGTGGTGATTAAAAACTCAGCACTTAGCGCCGAAAATCGAAAAAAAATGATTTTTTTTGATTTTTCTATTGCAAGGAAGAAAATCATTCAATAGAATTCGCACCACTTATGCCGACTTAGCTCAGTAGGTAGAGCAACTGACTTGTAATCAGTAGGTCACCAGTTCGATTCCGGTAGTCGGCACCATTTTCTCCAAGTAGGGAAAGTGGATGAAATTTTTGGAGGGGTTCCCGAGTGGCCAAAGGGAGCAGACTGTAAATCTGCCGGCACTGCCTTCGATG
>JBFGYW010000214.1:0-4563 GCA_041587235.1 Vibrio sp. | reverse complement strand
CTTGATACAAACTTTTCAATCACGGGTTTTACCCACCACGGAGTCCCTTTCTCCAAGGCAATGTGATGGACGTAGCCCATAATCAAAAGCGGCATTAGCGAACCTTCACTAAAGTGAAGCCAATAGAGATATTGTTGTTTTTGCGGGTAATGATTCGGCCTAAATTGATGTTCTAAATCATAGTGATCGAGCAAATACTCTATAATTGCACCAGATTCCGCTAGGCATAGGTCACCATCGGTTATGATCGGTGTTTTCCCCAATGGATGAATGTCTTTGAGTTTCGCATCGGCCTCTTTGGTGACAGGGTCACGTTGATATGTTTGAATCTGATAAGTCAGTTGTAACTCTTCAAGTAACCAAATAATGCGATTCGAGCGCGTGTCTGGGATATGGTGCAGTGTAATCATAGTCGTTTTATTGTTTCCTGTTAAGGTTTAGAACCCATCTGGCTAAATAGCGGATCACTCTAGCTGATTTCAAAACTCGATAACGTCGCGGCGAAAATCACTGATAAATTCACGATTCACTGTTTTGTATCGATAAGCCAAAAAGTCACCTTGTTCTCAAGCATTTTTCCTATGCTATCGCTGACCACCTGCTTAATCAACTTGGTATAATCAGTTCATTAACCAATTTCGGTACTTCAATACTGGCTTTTCCGTAGCGCTTTTCATGAAATTCGCTTTGCATCGCACTTGGCTCTAAATTCACCTCAATGGTATGAGCACCAACGTGATTTGCCTCGTGGACAAAGCCGGCTGCAGGATAAACGACCCCAGAGGTACCGATTGCGATAAACAGGTCACATTGACTGATTTGGTGATAAATTTCATCCATTCTCAATGGCATTTCACCAAACCAAACAATGTGTGGACGCAATGGATTGGGTATTTGACAGCAATGGCAATGAGTGTCAATGTTTAAATCTTCTTTACAGTCAATGACTTGTTCCGTTTCTGGACAGCGGGCTTTTAAAAGTTCTCCATGCATGTGGATAACATTCGTCACACCGCCTTGTTCGTGTAAGTTATCAATATTTTGCGTGACTAGCGTTAAGTCAATCTCAGGGTGGTTTGCCAGCAAACTGAGCGCGTAATGAGCTGGGTTTGGTGTGACGTGGTCACTTAACAACTGTTGGCGTCTTTGATTGTAGAAATCATGGACTAAGACCGGATCTTTTCGGTACCCTTCTGGAGTGGCAACATCTTCAATGCGATGATTTTCCCATAGGCCATCACTGCTGCGGAATGTTTTTATTCCCGACTCTGCGGAAATTCCAGCTCCAGTGAGTATGACGATTTTTTTGTACTTCATAATGGTCCTTGTTATTTATTCGAGTTTGGACGGTATTTTTTATGAACAACCAATTTTGTTATAGTGCGTTAGAGGATATTACATGGGTGATTTTAGCCGGCGGTATGGGCTCAAGAATGGCCGGAGCCGATAAAGGCTTATTGCAAAAATCTGGGCAGTATATGACCCATTACCTCGTTGAGCAGTTGACCGCGCTTGGCTTTCATCATTGTGTTATCAGTGCCAATCGAAACCTTGATATCCATCGCCAATTTGCCCCGGTGATCTCCGATCAACATCAAGGCTACCAAGGCCCGCTTGCTGGTATTTATGCCGCGAGTTTGCAATCGAGCACACCGTACCTGGCCACTTTGCCTTGTGATCTTCCAATGCTACCAAGCCTGTTTGTTGAACAAATCATTAAAAAAGTTTCCCACTCTAACCGAACAAGCGCACAAAGTTATATTGCTTATGATGGCGAGCGATTGCAACCCACCTTTAGTCTAATTCACCAAAGTGATATCTCGGTCCTAAAAACCATGCTCAATAACAATGAGCGTAAAATGAGCGTATTTTTCTCGCGCATTCGTGCGACTCCCTTACCTGCTTTGCCCAAACACTGTTTCATCAATTTAAACTCCCCTAGCGACGTACGGATTTATGATGACATTGGACTAAAATAAAGGCACACTTAAAGCTGTTATTTCCACTTTAGAAGATATCCCCATCATGTCGAGAACCATACTTTACACCTATAAAGACATCGAAAAATCCCTAAGTTTTTCATACAGTGAATTTCGCAATATTCATGAGGCGGTAGCAGCTCATGAAGGTATCGACATCAGTGAGTACCTCAAGATGGAGCAACAAATCGAAGCGGTTTCAGACACCAAAGCAGTGCGAAACTACCGAGATAACCACTTTCGCAAGCTGGGTTTTAGCGCCATAACACTCAAACCCAAACAACACAGTGGCATCGGTGAAAAAGCCAGCCGTTAAGCTCATCGAATTAGATTTATTCAGGCTTATTTACCGCCCATATTGCTGTAATAATGGGCGGTAAATAAGCGCAATTGCTCTCGTTCTCCGCTTGCTTTACCTTGTGAGCGACTCAATAAGTAACTCTCTTTAAACACGTCAAACCAATGGTTAAGGCAACGTGACGCTTGCTCTTCCCCAAACCAATCTAAACACAAACTTGCCACTTCAACTGTCGATAAGTGTTTCGCATCTTCAGATTTGCGCATTTGATACTGAGAGACTTGTTGCGGAGTGAACGACAAGATCGGTAACTGGTGTAAATACGGCGATTGATGATACATACGCCTCGCTTCGCGCCAACTGCCATCGAGTAAAATAAACACAGGTTTTTTGTGACGTGGTAACTCGCTTTTCTCTTTCAACCTAATTGAGGCTGACTTTTGTGCATAAGAGTCAGGAAAAATCAAAATGGGAAAAACATCTTGATCAGTGAGCGCGTCAAGTAATGCTGAAGGTGGTTGAATACGGTGCCACTGAAAGTAGACCGTGCGCTCTATAATATCGCCAATCAAACGTCCGGTATTACTCGGTTTAAACACTTCATTACTGGATAACAAGACCATAAAGTGAGCGTCACTGTTGGCGGTGGTTTTATACTGACACAAGCAAAATTGCAGTGCGACGGCGCATTGAGAGCAGCGTTTGATCTTAGCTCCGCGAGCGTTAAAAGGTTTGGTTGATTTCTCAAGGCGCATCTGATAAACGCTTTGAAAGGAACAGTCAGACATGGACTCTATTTGTGGTTTAAAAAATTCATTGTACGTGACTTTTACATCAATACCAATCCAAGTATTCCAGCCATCAGTTCAATATTTTTACCCGTATAGCGACGGCTAAACAACCGTAAAGCAAGAGTGAGGCCCAATCTGTTGAGTGGATGAAAAACAGCGAGAGAGCCGCCCCACCTCGATTCAATGCACATGCTGCTATCATACCAGGTAAATTCTAATGCAGGGCTAATATGGGCGGCCTCACTTGGCTTTTTGCGACCAAAAACTACAAGGTATATTTTTCCAGCATGGTATTTTGATCACTGGCCACTTGAGTCACTGTTTTGGTGTTCATCACCATTTCGCGAACATGATACTGGGTTTCTTGTCCTAATGTTGTGATCATGGTGATCGATCTCACCACGTCGGAGGTCGCTTGTTCTTGCTCTTCTGTCGCCAAAGAGACCTGCTCAACGCGTTGTTTAATATTATCGACTGAGTGTTCAATATCCTTAAAGACCGCTTTTACTTGATTGCTTGAGCTCAGTGCGATGTGCATTTCTTCTTTAAGACTATTCACTGATTGTTTCGAACGCTGTGCCGCATTCACCAGCGTTTGCATCATAGTGCGAATACTGTCCGTTTGTTTGGTGGTATCGGTGGCAAGCTTGCGGACTTCATCAGCAACAACCGCAAATCCTCGCCCCTGCTCGCCGGCTCTTGCGGCTTCTATTGCCGCGTTTAACGCCAGTAAATTGGTGTTGTCCGCGATACCACTGATCAATTCAACCACTTGACTAATCTTAGAAACCTGTTGGTCGAGCGCTTCCATATCCGCTTGATTCTGTGTCAGTGATGCTTCTAGCGCAGACAAACGATGCTGGTTAGTTTCGACCACGAGTTCACCTTGCCGGCTGCACTCTGCCGCTTGATGGACTTCGAGCAGAGATTGACTCGAGATTTGTGCGATATCACTGATAGACGCCTCAAGTTGATGAATCGTTTCCATCAGCGTATCGATGGCAGTATTTTGCGATATGAGGCTTTGCTCGGATTGACGCGCGACTTCACGGTTAGTCATGGACGTATTCAGCAACGTTTTGCCATTGTCTTTGACCGCGGTTAAAGAGGTTTGTGTCGATGTCACGACTCGATTGAGTGACTGGGCTAAATGTTGAAACTCTTTAGGGCCTTTGAGTAACACCTCTGAGCTAAAGTCATGATGCGCAATGTTGTCCATTTCTCGACCTAAATTAGTCAGACCGCGATTAAGCCAAATACGTAAGCCCTGCCAAGCCAAGATCACCGTGACAAAAATAAAACCACTGCACAAGATCAACGTCATACTTAAACGATCAATGGTCTGCGTGACTTGTGTTTGGCTAACGTCAATTAACGCCGAAACTTGCTGTGAAATCACATTGAGCTTTTCAATCGCCTGATTGGCCTCTTGAGTGGCCTGAGATATCTTTTCTACTTGTTGCGATTGAATAGCGCGCTGGGCAATGACATTTTT
>JBFGYW010000213.1:0-4569 GCA_041587235.1 Vibrio sp. | reverse complement strand
TCTTGAACTTTCGCCAAACGGTTAAACAGTTTATCTTGTGGGTCGCTGGCAATGCGATCGAGCAATACATGATACTCTTTAAGCATCTCTCCAACTTCTGCCAAACCTCCGGAAACATAATCGTAAACACTGCCTGATTCATTACGCGGCGGGTCTTGCTCTAAACGCGAGACCACCACATCTTGTGTTATTTGCAAACGGCCATCATCAAGAAGAATATCGCCGGCAATGATTTTCATCAGGGTCGATTTCCCCGCGCCGTTGCGACCAACCAAACAAACCCTTTCATTGGGCTGTAAACTAAAATCCGCTTTATCCAATAAAGGGTGGTCACCATAGGCTAATTGACCACCGTGGATAGTAAGAAGTGCCATAATATCTATCCTTTAAACCTCACCCAATAATATTGATGAGGCGTTGTATCATTATTTTAAATGTGTCACTAACCAGCAGTTGTGAATATGTTTATTTCTGGAAAAATCTATCGGTAATGTTTTATCCGAAATATTATTTGCCGTAAGCGACAATTGATCCAATGCTGTCATATCCATTTTAAAGTGGCGTTTGTTATTTGAAAAAACAATAACCCCGTCTGGCTTTAAAATGCGTTTCAAATGCGTCATGACATCAATATGATCTCGCTGAACATCAAAAGTTTTATCCATTCTTTTCGAATTAGAAAAAGTCGGCGGATCAATAAAAATAAGATCATATTGTTTATTTTCTTGCTCTAACCACTGTAAGCAATCGGCCTGAATAAACTGATGCTGACGGCCAACCCGACCATTGAGCTGCATATTTTCTTTTGCCCAATCTAAGTAAGTATTGGACATGTCCACCGTTGTCGTCGAACGGGCTTGTCCCATCGCGGCGTGAACGGTCGCAGAGCCGGTATAGGCAAACAAGTTGAGAAAATCTTTCCCTTGGCTCATTTCACCAATCATTTTGCGAGTCAATTTGTGGTCGAGAAACAAACCGGTATCAAGGTAATCGGTCAGGTTTACTTTCAATTGGACGCCATACTCATGAACCACCATGTGTTGGGCTTTTTCGGCCAATTTCTGATACTGACGCTGACCCTTCTGCTTTTGACGCACTTTGATAATCACCTTGTTCGCGTCAATCTCCAATACCTGAATGGTCGCTCGAATCACATCAGTCAAGCGACGCTTGGCTTTTTCTTCAGGGATATTTTTTGGCGCGGCATACTCTTGGACCACGACATGATCATCGTATTTATCAATAGCAACGTTATATTCTGGTAAATCTGCGTCATAAATACGAAAACAATCTAACTGTTCCTTTTTGGCCCATTTAGAGAGCTTTTGGAGATTTTTTTTCAAACGATTAGCAAAATCTGGCGCAATCAAGGATTCTTGTGGTATTGCAGCGTCATCACTTTGCGTTTTGGGTTTACTCGAGATGAAGTAATTTTTTTGCACACAAGGTAGCGCACCGTTATTGAGTTTGAATTGCTTATCAGCACGCATTCTTAAACAACTCAATAGCTCATCTGAACTGGAAAAAATCGATGCATTCCAATGGTTGAACTGCGATTTCAACTGAGCACCAAAAGCGGTATAAAGAGCAATAAGGCCCGGCTCAGTACTGAGTCGCTCACCATAAGGAGGATTACAAATGATCACCCCAGGGTCTTGTGCTGGAATCGGATTTTCAAGGGTTGCCGCATCCGATTGGGAAAATTGCACTAGGCCTTCGACACCAGCACGGCGGGCGTTCTCTTTGGCAATCGCAATGACTTTTTCATCGAGATCGAAACCGTACATCTTCACACTGTCAATTTTATTGACGGCACGTCTAGCCACAACATTGGCTTCCGATTTGATCTCCATCCACAAGCCGTGGTCGAAGTCTTTTAACCCCTCGAAGCACCACTGTTTGCGTTTTAAACCCGGAGCAATATTGGCGGCCATCATCGCCGCTTCGATCAACAGTGTGCCAGAACCGCACATTGGATCGATTAGCGGTTTCGACTCATCCCATTGACTGCGTAAGACAATCGCAGCCGCCAAGGTTTCGCGAAGAGGCGCACTGCCACTTTGAGGACGATAACCGCGAAAGTGCAAACCGCCGCCAACCATATCAATGCCAAGGATAGCCTGATCTTTAAACAACCGTACGTGCACTCGGACATCTGGATTTTCTTTGCTGATAGAAGGCCTTGAAAAACCTTTCTTCTCGAAAGCATCAACAATGGCGTCTTTAACTTTTAACGCACCGTACTGGCTGTTACGGATCTCGCGATTGGTGCCGTTGAAGTCGACCACCAGCTTAGTTCCGCTGTGAAATTGATCAGGCCAACGTACTGCATGAGTAGCCAAGTACAGATCCATATCATTCTGACACTGAAACTCACTCAGTATTCTGACGAAGCGTGAAGCCAAACGACTCCATAGACAACAACGGTAAATTTGCTCAAGGCTGGCTTTAAATTTTACCCCAGCTTGAACAGGTTTTGGGTCACTGATCCCGAAGCGTTTAAGCTCCTCAACCACAAGATTTTCCATTCCGTTAGAGGTCACGGCTAGATACTGATTCATAATTCACTTAATCAATTGAAAAATAGGAGCCATTGTAACTGAAAACACAATAAATCACCTCCTTTATCACATTTTTTACCTGCGCGCTTCATCTTGTCTCGCCGCACCTCAAGCCAAAAATGAATAATTATTCATCTACACTTTGGTATATACCAAATGCATTATTTGTACTTTATCCCTGTGAAACATAACAACAATAGAGGAAATATAGACCCTAAAGAGAAGTAATTGATTACTTACGCTTAGCGTTGATGACAGAGAATTGACTTAGATTTTGTGTTTTATTTGACCAACTCGACATAATTAACGAAAAGATTTTAGAGGCAAAGGCACCAAATGCGCATTGCTAGGCCAAAAATCATACTGTGATGGTGAAAAGGACAAGAAATAAGGATATGGGTAACAATGAGAGTAGTGAGGATGGTTGAGTGGCTGTCACGGTCTAAGACACGAGTTAAAGCAGAATTTTCCGGTGTAGTCGCAGCTGGAGATATCGCGCATTAAACAACGCTATTTATCCACTATCCCCTATGCCTATCTGAGGCGCTTTTATCCGACCATTGCAACAGGGTGAGCGTCTTGGCCGAGTTGAGTGAGTAACATTCTATCGTGCATAACTTTAATCGTTTCGCCAAATGCCAATGATTTTGCTTGGTTAAGCTGACAGCCTTCAATATCGACACAAGCACACAAGCTAGAACTGTCACCCACTTCCAATACGATAAACAATCCTTTATCCGTTTCCGTCTCTAGGCAAACAATATCCGCCTGTTGCGGCGTAAAAGTTGAAAACTGAGGAATGAAGAACCAGCTTTTAGGTTGAACGGGTTTGTGAAAGCGCATTGAGGCCAAACAATATAATGTCAGCTCCGTTTTTCGATAGGGATTTAAATCGAGAAAATCACACGCTTCTTTAAAGGTTTGATAAGCACTCGCATCATCAACGGTAAATTCATTATCGCGCAATGCACAATTCACTAACGATTTCTTAGCCAATTGGGTTTTGAATAACATATCTTCACCCAAATTAAGCATTAACCTGTCCAGATCAGTATCGTAATACCAATGCCATTGATCGCTTGGTTTTAACATGGAAAGTCCTTTTTATAACGCAGAGTGAATCATTCAGATTGATTTAATAAAATTTTTGCAGAGCTAGGAATAAAAAAAAAGAGGAAACTTACGCTCCCTCTTTTATTTTCATATGGAATATAAACTCATTAAGAGATATTTTTTACAATCTGACTGACTAATTTAGGCCCATGGTAGATAAAACCGGAATAAACTTGAACCAAAGAAGCCCCAGCTTGCATTTTTTCTTTTGCAGCACAATAGCTATCAATACCACCAACACCGACAATCGGAATTTCCCCTTGTAAGTATTGGGCAAGCTTTTCCACGACACGGGTACTTTTTAACTGCACGGGACGACCACTTAATCCACCGGCCTCATGACTGTGCTTTTGCCCTTCAACCAAACTTCTATCTAACGTGGTGTTCGTTGCGATCACGGCATCTATTTCGTGACGACGTAACGAATCACAAATTTGTTCAATTTCACTATCGTCTAAATCAGGGGCGATTTTCAATGCTAACGGAACATAACGCTGATGTTGTTGCTCGAGCTCTTTTTGCTTATCTTTCAGCGCCGCCAATAATTCATCTAGTGCCTCACCATACTGTAAAGATCTTAACCCTGGTGTATTAGGTGAGGAAATATTTGCGGCAATGTAATCGGCATAAGGATAGACTTTTTCCATGCAAATTAAGTAATCCTGTGTCCCCTCTTCAACGGGGGTATCCTTGTTCTTGCCAATGTTGATCCCCAAAATACATTGGTAAGTCGCGTTTTTGACATTTTCAACTAAATTGTCAACGCCAAGGTTATTAAAGCCCATACGGTTGATGATCCCTTCAGAATCGACTAGGCGAAACAATCTTGGTTTATCATTTCCCGGTTGAGGTTTTGGTGTCACCGTCCCCACTTCAACAAAGCCAAAGCCCATAG
>JBFGYW010000212.1:0-4594 GCA_041587235.1 Vibrio sp. | reverse complement strand
TGATCTCACCTTGGCCAACAAGCACAAGCCCGATTGTTGTCTGCTGCTCATTGACATTGACCACTTTAAGCAGGTTAATGATCGCTTTGGTCACCCTGCTGGCGATAAAGTGTTACAGCAAGTGTGTCAACAAATGAAGTCAGTTACTCGGGGCTCAGACACCTTATTTCGTTTAGGCGGAGAGGAGTTCGCCTTACTATTGCCACTTACCAATCTCGATATTGGTTACAAAGTGGCAGAGAAAATACGCCTTTCTCTTGCTCAAACTCACATTGCCATTGAACAAGAACATCAGGTAATCGATCACCAAGTCACGATTTCGATTGGCTGCACCACCATTTCGGCAAAAGACTCGGTCAAAGAGGTCATTCGCCGCGCCGATCAAGCATTGTATCAAGCCAAAGCCTTAGGCCGTAACCAAACCTGTGTCAGTAAAGAGCGATAACGCACGACAAACCTTTGTATGGTCCTGTTTGACAGTGATGCGTGACTAAGGAGATTGCTGCGCTATCATCGACCACATACAGAATCAGACTGTGACAGGGGTGAATAAAAAACAAACAAAAACGCCCGTTTTGTTGTAATTTTATTACAGTTTCTCCGGCTATTGTTATCAATGTGTTCTTATTTGGAGTTGGTTGTTAGTTTTTTGTTTTTGTTTTTTTGTGAATTGGTTAACACTACGGGTATTTTGTTTTAGGTCCACAGTGCGCTAAAAAAACAAATAAATCGTTATTATTTAATAATTTTGTTTTTATGATAGGCGATTGCTATTAATATAATAGGGAATGTCGATTTTTGCTTAAAGCGCAAAAAGGGCATGATAGTGTCAACGGCGCGGGGAAGCGTCTTGTACAAATCTTACTACATTGAGAGAGTTAATCATGATCAATACCGAAATCAAACCATTTGCAGCAACGGCTTATAAAAATGGCGAATTTGTTGAAATTACAGAGAAAGATGTAAAAGGTAAATGGGCGATTTTCTTCTTCTACCCAGCAGACTTCACGTTTGTATGTCCAACTGAGCTTGGCGACGTTGCTGACAAGTACGAAGAATTGCAAAAACGTGGTGTTGAAGTGTACTCAGTTTCAACTGACACTCACTTTACTCACAAAGCATGGCACGATAGCTCAGAAACGATTGGCAAAATCAACTACTACATGGTTGGTGACCAAAGCGGTACTATCACAAACAACTTCAATGTAATGCGTGAAGGTCAAGGTCTTGCTGACCGTGCAACTTTCCTCGTTGACCCAGAAGGCATCATCCAAGCAATGGAAATCACTGCTGAAGGTATCGGCCGTGATGCAGAAGACCTACTTCGCAAAGTGAAAGCAGCACAATACGTTGCCGCTCACCCAGGTGAAGTTTGCCCAGCTAAATGGAAAGAAGGCGAAGAGACACTTGCTCCTTCTCTTGACCTAGTAGGCAAAATCTAAGCTGTCTTTTAGATAGTTTGAAGTAAGCGCCTCACAGTAGGCGCTTTTTAATTCGCCAGAAACGCCTTTTCGTGCGATTTTTAATCGTTTTTCTGGTGTTTGAGCATGGCGTCCTCGCCAGACTCAATCTTTACAATGCTTCGATCCATGAGTTAAATAGGAATCACTATGTTAGACCAAGCAATGCAACAACAGCTTAAAGCTTATCTAGAAAATCTAAAAACAAATATACAGCTTGTGCTGAGCCTAGACGACAGTGAGACTGCCTCTAAGCTTGAGTCATTAGCCACTGATATCGCGTCACTGAGCGACAAGATTGAGGTAGTCCGTAGTGATGACGCCAGCACACGTAAACCTATCATGCGTGTGGTTAACCCAGAAAAGGGTACGGCAATTGGTTTTGCTGGCTTGCCTATGGGTCACGAGTTTACCTCGCTTGTGCTTGCACTTTTGCACAGCGGCGGTCACCCGATCAAACTCGAAGCAGACACGATTGCGCAAATTGCAGCACTCGATAAAAAACTCAATGTAGAAATCTTTATTTCACTGTCTTGCCAAAACTGCCCTGAAGTGGTGCAAGCCTTTAACATGATGTCGGCGATCAACCCATTGATCACGACCACCATGATCGACGGTGCCGCGTTCCAAGACGAAGTCAAAGAAAAAGACATCATGGCAGTTCCAAGCATTTTCGTTAACGGCGAGTTGTTCGGCCAAGGTCGCATGTCACTGGCGGAAATCTTGAACAAAGTTGATGACGGCGCAGCGGAGAAACAAGCGGCAGCCATTAACCAACAAGCGCCATTCGACGTGTTAGTTGTTGGTGGCGGTCCTGCTGGCTCTTCTGCTGCGATCTACGCGGCGCGTAAAGGCATTCGCACTGGTATTGTTGCTGAGCGTTTTGGTGGCCAGGTAATGGACACCATGGCAATCGAAAACTTTATTTCAGTCAAAGCGACCACAGGTCCAAAACTGGTTGCTAGCCTAGAAGAGCACGTGAAAGAATATGGCGTGGAAGTGATCACTGAGCAACGCGCGGCGAAAATTACCGATGCTGAGCAGACAGAAGATGGTTACATCCACGTTGAACTCGAAAGCGGCGCGGTACTAAAAGCGCGCTCTGTTATTAACAGCACTGGTGCTCGCTGGCGTGAAATGAACGTTCCAGGTGAGCAAGAATACCGCAACAAAGGCGTGGCTTACTGCCCACACTGTGATGGTCCATTGTTTAAAGGCAAGCGCACCGCGGTTATCGGTGGCGGTAACTCAGGTATCGAAGCGGCCATTGATCTCTCTGGTATTGTTGAACATGTGACGGTGCTTGAGTTTGCTGACACACTACGAGCTGACCAAGTGTTGATTGACAAAGCGAACTCAACGCCAAATATCGAAATCATCAAGATGGCGCAAACCACACAAGTCCTTGGTGATGGTACTCGCGTGACCGGTCTTGAATACAAAGACCGCAACACAGGTGAAACCAAATGGGTTGATGTTGCTGGTATCTTCGTACAAATTGGTCTCGTACCAAACAGCGAATGGCTCAAAGACTCTGGGGTTAACTTGTCTGCTCGCGGCGAAGTTGAAGTCGATGCGCATGGTGCTACTTCCATGAAAGGAGTATTTGCCGCTGGTGACGTGACCACAGTCCCTTACAAACAAATCATCATTGCGATGGGTGAGGGTGCCAAAGCCAGCCTCGGTGCGTTTGATTACTTAATCCGCAACCCAGCACCGGCAAAAGCAGAAGCTCAAACCGCTTAATATTTTTGCTAAGTTAATCAATCAAAGGCCACTTCAGTCGAAGTGGCTTTTTTTTGTTCTCGAATCTTGACAGAGGAAAGGAAAAGTTGTTCCATATATCGAACGTTCAATATATGGAACAAGTTATGAAGGATCACCACAATTATGAACTGCTCGGCCGTAACCTGCAGCGTTACCGGCTTGAAAAGCAGTTGTCATTATCGCAATTGGCTAAAGACGCGGGGATCGCAAAGTCCAATTTATCGCGTCTCGAACAAGGGCAAGCTAACCCGACCTTAGACACTATTTGGCGTTTAGCGGTGCGATTAGACGTGCCGTTTAGTCATCTGGTCGCCCATTTGGACTTTCCGCTCAGCGAGCAAGGCGTACAAGTCAAACTGATTGATCAGGGCACCGACAATCCCAATGTCGATGTGTATTTGATGAGCTGTGCCCCGCATACCGTTCGCCAAGCCGCGCCTCATTCTACCGGGTGCCTGGAATCGATTTTAGTGATCAGTGGCGAGGTCACGGTTGGCCCTAATGGCGAAGCACGTGCGCTTAGCGCAGGGCAAACTTACCAGTTTAAGGCCGATCAAGCGCACCTTTACCAGACTGGCGAGCAATGGGCAAATTTCATGGTGACGATTGTTTATCAAGCGCAAGGAGCGGTGACATGAACCTTGCTCAAGCGCTTTCAACCAGCCTACAAGGGGTCAAAGACGCGTTACCGCTGTTAGGTGGCTATATTCCCATCGCGATTTCCTTTGGTTTAATTTCGGTTCAATCTGGATTAACACCGCTTGAAACCATTCTTATTTCAACGTTTCTCTACGCGGGAGCATCTCAGTTTTTATTGGTGGCGATGATCGCGGCGGGCTCGCCAATCTGGTTAGTGATTGTGATGAGTTTGCTGATCAATGCGCGTCATGTGGTTTATGGCCCCAATCTCGCGCCTTATTTAAATGATCGCAAAGGGTGGTGGGTACTGATGCATGGATTGACTGATCAGGTGTTTGCTTTAGCCTTGACTCGTTTACCGCAGTTAGACGCGAACGAGCGTTACCCATGGTTTATTGGTGCCGCGGTTTTAGCCTGGTTAAGTTGGGTGATTGGCACCGCCGTGGGGGCGATTACCGGGGATTCTCTGCTGACGCGCTGGCCAGTAGTCAGTGATGTCTTGCCCTTTGCATTACCGGCTTTATTTTTGGTTTTGTTATTACCAAGGTTTACCTCTGTGCAATGGGGAGCCACCTTAATCATCACCATGCTGGCGGCGATTGGCTTGAAAATGGCAGAGTTACCCAATCTTTCGATCCCTTTGGCGGCCTTGTTAGGTGGGTTGACGTTTTATGTGTGCACGATGAGGAAGCCATTATGATGAGCGCTGAGACAACATTTGCTATCGC
>JBFGYW010000211.1:0-4628 GCA_041587235.1 Vibrio sp. | reverse complement strand
TGTTGCCACGAGTCGCGTTTGAGTATGGGCAAACAACGTGCGCTGTGTCGACAAGCTCTTGCAGCTGTGCTTTATCCATACCAGGAACATTGATGCGAAGCTCAACTTCGATACCAAAACCTTGTGGGATCGGACCAATACCCACCAAACCTTCGATGCTGGTTTCAGCAGGCAGAGTCACACCAGCTTGAGAAGCAACTAGGTTTAGCGCACCATTAAAACACGCCGCGTAACCTGCGGCAAAAAGCTGCTCTGGGTTCGTGCCTTCGCCGCCTTTACCACCTAGTGCTTGAGGTGTAGTGAGCTGAAGATCAATTTGCTTGTCTTCTGCCGTGGCATGGCCGTCGCGAGCACCGATAACAGAAGCTTGAGCAGTAAATAGCGTTTTTTCTAAAGACATGTGATATCCCTCGTTTAGTTCACGTATTGCGTATCGATAATGAAACAATCATGTCGCTTAATCAAAAGCAAAGTCAGATCACTCTAACATTGATTAAGCAACAAAATCACTATGATAATCTCCTGATTACAGTAGCGCAAAATTAAATAGCGCGCTATATAAATCACAAAAAATTAACCAAAAAGGCTCAATCCGTCTGTTGTTTGAGCTTTGCTCGTAAGACTTCCAGTTGATCTTTAAGACGTTCCAGTTGATTGAGCTCATGACAAGTAGCCGAAAGCACCTGAGAGGGAATATCGGCCATCTCACTTTGCAGCGCTTGCCCTTGTGGCGTCAAAAAAATGCGCACCACCCGTTCGTCGCGGCGTTCTCGTTGCCGAGTGACCAAGTTAGCCGTCGCCATTCTTTTCAATAACGGCGTTAACGTCGCGGAGTCGAGAAACAACTGCTCGCCGAGTTGTGACACTGTTTGCCCTTCTTCATGCCACAAACACAATAGCACCAAGTACTGCGGATAGGTGATCTTGAATGGCTTTAGCAGCTGACGATAGAGCTTGTTCATCGCCAATGAGGACGAATAAAGCGCAAAACACACTTGTTGATCCAACAATGTTGCAGGAGGAGAGGTATCACTCATGGTTATTTTGCCTTACTGAATAAAAGGCCTAGCGCTAAACACAACATCTCTATTCGCCAAGCTCTGTGTCGATAACACAATAAAGTTATGCTAGCACACTCTATTTACAGAAAAAAACCGCAAATTGACTTAGGTGCATCTGTCTTTGTGAGACGACACGGGATGAAGGCATATATAAGAAAAACAGCGCAATATTCAAAGACACAGAGCTTAGATTCGGCTAACACATAAAATGAACAAAGCAGAAGATAGGTAAAGACTAAACTGATTTGCGAGTAATAAAGTGGGAACAACGACGTAGGAAATACGATTAAGAAAAGAAAATGGAGGCGCGTCCCGGAGTCGAACCGAGGTCCACGGATTTGCAATCCGCTGCATAGCCACTCTGCCAACACGCCTCAAGATGGTGCCCCGGGCCGGACTTGAACCGGCACAGCGCGAACGCCGAGGGATTTTAAATCCCTTGTGTCTACCAATTCCACCACCAGGGCAACGCAATCATGCGATGGTAACACCACCTGTTCTTACGGGCTTTGCCGTGAGAACGAGGCGTACTTTAACCGATTAAGCGCCAAGGTCAACAAAAAAATCACGTTTTTAATTCAAGTGTTTAAAAAGCGAACCCCAATGTCGATTAATCCCCCACTTTGTACAAAGCAACACCAAATCCTCAGTGCAAGCCGCCCTTGCGCCCACCTCATCATCGATGCTTTACCAAATACTGCCCGCAATAGAAAAACCTTTCATCGTCAACCTCAACATTTACCTAGGTGTGAGCGCGGTATGAGACGGGCCAAAACATAGAAAACCGTATGAATAAGCAAGCGGATCTTAAATGAGACGTCTTGAATATGAGACAAAACGGGATTTTATTGACACTATCCTGAAATTTAGCTGACAAACACATTAATAGTCATAATGTTTGTCTTATACTTTATTCATACTCAGTATGAGCTTTTATCAGCAAGATTACCTTGAGTTCTCATACTAATAACGAAACGGCTTAAACCAGTGGTAGTGCGAACACTATTACTCAGAGATGGAATGTCATTATGTTTGATGATCAGTTGCGCATACAATTACTTGTTTCTCCCAGTGTCCAGAACCAGAGCTTTTGTCATTTGCTCACTCAACAGACTCAGTTGCCGATTGAGTTGGTCGATTACCGCCAAGCTCAACAAGACAATCACTCACTTCGCTACATCAATGTATTGGATTGTCAATTAGACTGGTCCGATGAAGCCTGTCGTCATTTCAATCACGATGAAAAAGTGGTCGCGAATGTGCTACTCAATATTGACCCCGACACCCCAATCCACAGTATTGCCCAATGGCAAAAACTCAAAGGGGTCTTTCAAAGTGATGATTCTATTGAGCGTGTATGCCAAGGGTTAAAAGCCATTGTGATTGGTGAAAACTGGCTGTCGAGAAAGTTTTCTCAGCAACTGCTCGATTACCTTCAAACCTCACGCAGCGATATCCTCGAACCCAATACCGATGTCAGCAGTTTAACCAAACGAGAACGACAGGTTTTGATCTCGCTCAAGCAAGGGCAATCGAATATGGATATTGCCGAGCACTTATTTGTCAGCGAATGTACGATAAAATCTCACCTTTACAAAATATTTAAAAAAATCGAAGTAAAAAATCGTGCTCAAGCCATCGAGTGGGCCAAATGCCATTTATAATATGCGTCCCATTCGGCCCACATTCGATCAAATAAAAATACGAACTAATGTGGAAAAAACATAAAGCCAAGTATGAGTTTTATCATACTTGGCTTTTTTTCATTTTTCTCAAACAGAAAATCCTGATAAAAAATTAAAATACAAGACTGAAAAAGTGCATTTTCGTCCTCATACTTCTCATTCTTTTTTACAACTTCTTACCCTACTTTTTTACCATTTTTTTCAGCCCTTAACTTCATACTCATTTACGACTCTGATTATTTATTTATGGCATATCATTACATCATCTTGTTAAGGCAAGTTTGTATCAGCAAGTGACAAGATACATGTTCAAATAACTAACATCAGCAGTTGACAATAGTAAGGGATATATTATGAAAAAGTTAGCAATCACAATGGCAGTACTCGCAGCAACTGGCGCTACTTATGCTCAAGCAGAAAATAAATCCGCCGCTACCACTATCACAACCAATGTCGAAGAAATCTGTAACATCGGTATGTGGGCAACCGGTGGCGATGGCTATGTCGGTGACTCTGTATCTGATGATTTGGGTACCACACAAACCTATTTTTCTAGCGAACTCAATGACTTTAACCTTGATGGGCAATCAATCACCGGCAAAGTGAAATGTAATGCTTCTGGCGGTTACAGCGTTGATGTCGTCGCCACTAATGGTGTGATGTCTAATAACGATGGTCTTGCTACCAAGACTGTTGAATATACCGTTACTGGTGTAAGCGGTACGAATTTCACCCTAGATGGTGGCCTAAGTGGAGGGGCTGATCTAAGTGCAGGTACACTTACCCCCGTTGGTGGTGGTTCAGGTGTTGACACTGCCACCTTTAAAATCAAAATGACCCCAGATGATACCTTTAGTTATGCCGGTGTTTATTCAGAAACGTTAACTTTCCACCTCAACGCTCTGTAATTTCGTCTCATTAGGAGGGGTTACGCCCTCCTTTTTTCTCTATAGGTGAACGAATATGTTCAATAAACTTCTTCTTCTCAGTTATTTTATCGCTTTACCTGTATTGGCCAATTTTAATATTTCCCCCATATCTATTTCATTATCGGTGGGAGAAAAGTCTGGCAGTTATACACTAGAAAACCTCAGCCAACGCAAAGCGGCATATCAAATACAAGCCGTCACGAGAGAAATATTCTCTAATGGCGAAGAAAACCTACAGGAAACCAAGCTTATTCGGGTTTTCCCATCAAAAATCATTCTCTCTCCGGGGCAAAAAAAACGAATCAAGGTCATTTATCTCGGTAAAAAAAATATCGCCAAAGAACAATCTTTTCGCGTGTTATTTAACTCTTTAGATCTGGATGTCTCTGACTCACTAAAAACAACTGGGGTGATTACAAAATATAACTTTGCAACCACTTTTTATGTCACGCCCAAAGATGCAGAAGCGGATCTTAATACCCATATCGTTAAAAAGAACAATCGCTATCAATTACAGTTAAAAAACCTTGGTAGCAAACATATTATTTTACGCAATTGGAAATTGGATCTGGTCAATAACCAGGCGAAACAACGCTATTCGGGCGATCTTCCCGATGTCAATATTTTGGCTGGCAATGAGCTTTACATTCCCCTCACTGGAATTTCAGGTCAATACCAAACCGCCAATATTGTTACCCAATAACAAATACCAACGGGCAGTCACCGTCATTCAAAGGAGAAAGCGATGTCTATTTCACACACATTGACACGGCCTTTCTATGTCTTCCTGACGACGCTCATGCTGCCCACAACGCTTTGTGCCGCTGAAATGGAATTTCCCTTAGATTTGTTACTATTTGAAAAAAAACATGAAGTCACGGCGTATCTAGACGATGAAGATGAAAACTATTGGGCCTTGAATGGTAACGAGCTCTTGAGTTTATTAGAGGGAC
>JBFGYW010000210.1:0-4659 GCA_041587235.1 Vibrio sp. | reverse complement strand
CACACCACAAGACAGGTAGCCTTGCTTTTGAACTTTTGCTAAGGTTTCGCTATCCGCTGCGAACGTTTGCGCTGTAAAGAGAGTGGCAGTAGATGCAATAACGATTGAGGCAAGAGCAGTAAGTTTATTTTTCATGAGTATCCTTCCTGTATGATCCATAGTGAATCAAGTCATACTTAATTCAATGTGCTCGAAAAATCGTGGTGACATTCTTAAAAATAAAAATGGTTGTAAATCGTGTTATTAGTATGTCGTGTCGGTTTATGGTGTTGGGAATGTGCTTGTAAAAGCGTTTAAGGCATAGGTGTAAATGGCCTTTCCTCTGCACCATTATAGGACAAGAACAAAATAAGAATGACTAATTGATAATAATAAGTAAATAGTGCAGCTTATGCCCAAAGTAGGGCATCAGTTAACTCAAGGGGTATTGTTTGCTTTTTCTTGTTTTTATGGTGCTATAAAAGATTAAGTTGAAATATATTGCTATCTTGCTATACATATTTGGTTGAATATTCTTTGTGATCGAGGTAACAAACCAAAATGGTGCACCAATTTGAAACGAAGTAACTCTTAATAATAAGGTTGAATATAAATGGAATACTTTCCAATCTTTATTGATTTGAAAATGAAACCCGTATTGGTGATTGGCGGGGGTGAGGTGGCATGTCGAAAAGTCGAGTCGTTGCTAAAAGCACACGCTGCCATCACTATTGTCTCTCCTGAATTGGCACCGTATTTGTCAAAACTTGCTCAAGAAGAGAAAATTCAATGGATTCAGGATATCTATCAACGAAGCTATTTGACTGAGCAGCAATGGGTTCAAGTTTGGGTCACAACGGATCGTCAGGATATTAACCATCGAGTCTATCAAGAAGCCAAAACCCAAAATTATTTGGTGAATGTCGTCGATGACAAGCCTTTTTGCGATTTCATCACTCCAGCGATGATCAATCGGGGCGACATACAAATTGCCATTTCCAGCGGTGGTGCTGCCCCTGTATTGATCCGAAACTTGCGTGAGTCGATTGAATCGATATTGCCGCAAAACTTGGGGCTGTTGGCAAAGTTTGCCAATGCCCAGCGAGATAGAATTAAACAGTCTCGACCTGATGTCGATACTCGTCGCCGTTTTTGGGAGCGTTTTTTTGCCGATCACCGTGTACAAGTGGCTAGTGATGAGCAAAGCCTTGAAGCGGTGTTTCAACAGCATTTGGCAGGTGAGGATGATCAAACGGGTTCTGTAACCTGGGTAACCTGCCAAACGGATGTGGAAATGTTGCCGATTAAGGCCCTGAGATACATGCAGCAAGCGGAATTGGTGTTATTTTCTCATACGGTACCTGCGGAGTATTTTGAAATGGTGCGTCGAGATGCCGAAAGGGAAGAGATACATGATAAGCAAAGCTTAAACGCGCAAATCACTGCCGCTCGAAAGGCGAAAATGAGGGTTGTGGTGCTGTTTAGCAATGAGCAAATTGCGTGGACTCAACATCGTCAAGTGGCAGACTTGGTGATTGGTCAATCGCTGTAATTGACCAATAGTCAAAGTCAGGTGCATTTTGTCTGCGCAGGGTCATTAGCCCCTGCGCAAAACGATTTACTGCATCATGGCAATGAATAACACCAGTGCAGATTTAGTCTCGAAAGTTGTTATACTGGAAGGGCTGGCCAAAATCCCCTTCTTTAATTAACGCGATAACGGCTTGAAGATCATCGCGTTTCTTACCTGTTACTCGCAACTTCTCACCTTGAATGCTGGTTTGCACCTTCATTTTGGCATCTTTGATTGCTTTGACAATTTTTTTCGCGGTAGGAGTGTCAATACCTTGGCTAAATAGCACTGTTTGCTGCCATTTTTTACCGCTTTGCTCTGGCGTCTGGGCATCCATTGCATTGACATCGACATTGCGTTTCGTCAAATGTCCGCGCAAGATATCGCGCATTTGCTTGAGTTGAAAGTCACCTTCCGAAGAAAGTTTGACGGTTTCATCGTTAAAAGTGAATGAGGCGTCGACATTGCGAAAGTCAAAACGGGTGGATAATTCACGATTGGCATTATCTACTGCGTGACGAAGCTCGACCATGTCAATTTCTGAAACGACATCAAAAGAGGGCATATTTATTTCCTTTTGTCTATTTGTTACATGGTAACGTGATTGCCGCTTAATGAGAAGTCACAAATGGGTAAACTCGGCGCCTCGGCTTATTTGATGACACGATCATTTCACATTGATGGGCACTTGTTCTATATCAACAATTTTTGAACGATTGAGAATCACTTTCCAACGGTAATAAACGGGCTCTCCGTCGTGGTTATCTTCTTTAATGACCAAGTTGATGAGGTGCCTTTTGTCGACATTCTCTCGAATCACTTGTCCTTCTTTTATTTTGTAGACCTTGTTGCTACCTTTATCCATTAAACGCATTAGGCTACGAAAGTTAATACACATGGTCTCACGCGTTTGTTCATAACCACTCATAAAGTGACTGGTCGTCATGATCGTTTTTGAGTGGTAATGCAAAATGGATTCTTCTCTTTGTACCACTCGTCGCTTGCGAATGGTTTTAATTGTATCAGGCAGGCGTTCGTATAACGCGTAATCAAACCACTCGTCTTTTTTGCCAACCGGTTGATTGGTGCTTGGATCAAAAAACTGTTTACGCCAGCGAGGTTTACCACGGCGAATCCATTTCCACAACATGTCTTTAAATTCGTCTTTAAAGATCTCTCTTAAGGCATAGATAAAGGCCATTGCGAGAATAAAGGACGCGGAAATTTCGCCTAGGTAATCGCGGGCTAACAAGATGGTAATGGTGACAAAAATCATGATAAACCCGGTCGCGCCGCCTTTAATCGCCCGTTTGACATTTTTTCCTAAAGACAAGTGCTTCTCTTTCAGCACGATGGGGTGTTCGATCAGTCGTCTTAATAGGCGCATTTTATTGCTCATTCGCGTCATGTCATCTTGAACTCGAATCGAGTTGTAGCGGTTGAGGTTGCGATGGGCCGCTTCGCGCTCGCAAAGGGTGAGAAGACGAGATTTTATGGTTTTGTACTCGCCTTGTCTGGGAAGATGAGCGATCAAAGAGAGAAAGCGCTGCTCGGTATACCAAGATAAATAATTATCGATATTGACGTAATAACGTTTGAGGTTTTCATCAAATGGGATGCCGCGTCGTAGCCGTTTAAGAATATCGAGCGCCAGTTCAATGACTTCATCGACTTCGTCCGCTTTGACGTCTTCACCTTGCTGTTTGTTGAGCTTGTTGATGGCGTTATCAAGGGCGATAACATATTGATAGGCAAATAAGCTTAAACTCACACGATATTGATTAGAACTGAGTTTTCCCCGTTTGGCCAATCGGGAGTGAACTAACGGCAATAAAGTTTTGTCGCTGTAGTAAACACGCTTTTGCGCAATGCTGTTGAGGTAAAAATCCGTTTCAGGCAGGACTTGGGCATTGGCGTTCAACTCTTTAGGGATAAACAAGTAGATATCGAGGTCGAGCACCTGGGTGTTGGCCATGGCATGACTGATTTTTAGTGTGATTGAGTCTTGTTTCCCTACGTTTATCAAACTCGTGAGCCCCTATGTCTGTAATATTGTTAACAAAGAATACCAGAGTTCGAGTATAATGACTGCAAATTCTTAGTGAGATAGAACAATGGTAAATGTAGGTCAAAGTAACCGCCTTGAAGTGGTATCTGAAACCAGTTTTGGGTACTTTCTCGATGGTGATTCGTTCGGCAAAATTTTATTGGCAAAAAAACACGTTAAAGAGGCGTTGAACATCGGTGAAACCATCGAGGTTTTTTTGTTTTTTAACGGCGAAAGCGAATTGGTGGCGACCTGTGAAAAGCCGCTGGCGGAAGTGGGGCAATGGGCGATGATGACGGTCGAAAGCACCAATTCTACTGGGGCATTTGTCAATTGGGGGATCAAAGAAAAAGACCTTCTTATCCCTTTTAGTGAGCAGCGCACTCGCCTGAAAGAAGGACAATCGATCCTGGTCTATGTGTATTTGAATCAGGCTTCAGGTCGTTTGGTTGGCACCACTAAGTTTAACAAGTGGTTAGATAAAACACCTGCCCAGTATACCGTTAATCAACCGGTCGAATTATTGGTCGCTGAGAAGAGTGAATTAGGCCTTAAAGTGATTATTAATCAATCTCACTGGGGCATGCTGTTTTCATCTGATGTGTTTGGAAAAATTTTTGTTGGAAAGCAGCTCAAAGGCTATGTAAAACAGATCCGCGATGATGGCAAAATTGATGTGAGTTTACAAAAAGTCGGCGTTGGAAAAATGGATGATTTAGGCGAGAAAATTCTACAGCTTCTCGACAAAAAAGAAGGCTTTTTACCTCTTAATGATAAGTCTTCTCCAGAGGCCATTTTTGATGTCTTTCGCACCAGTAAAGGCACGTTTAAAAAGTCGATCGGTCAGCTGTACAAACAAGAAAAGATTATCATTAAAGCCGATGGTATCTATTTAAATCGTTAAAATCTGAAGTACCTCAGTGGACTGGGGTACTTTGATTACTTATGCAAAGCTCATTCTTAATCCACATCGGCAAGTGTTTAGCATAACGGGCTCAGCGCCACATCTTTCCAATTTCCCTCTATCTTCATTTTTCCCTCAATCCCTTTTCTTCATTCT
>JBFGYW010000209.1:0-4665 GCA_041587235.1 Vibrio sp. | reverse complement strand
GCGAGCATTGACTACCGTAATCGGGATACCTGCTTTGTGAACCGTATAGAGTGTATTGGGCCAAAGCTCGGTTTCTATAATCAACAATTTTTCGGGTCGGATGATGTTAACAAAACGCTTTACAGCAAAGGTAAAATCAATCGGCATATAGCGATGTTCGATTAAATCACCCAGCTTAGCAATTTGCTCTGCGCCAGTGCTGGTTGTCGTTGTTACCACAATGGTTTTTTGTGGGTTTTGTTTTTTTAGCTCTTTAATTAAAGGGGTTGCAGCAATACTTTCGCCCACAGATACCGCGTGAATCCAAATCGGTTTATCCTTGTTTGCCAATGGCTCTACGGCACCAAAATGCTCTTTCCACCGCTTACCAAACGAAGGTTTATTCGCCTTAGGTCGATACAGGCCATAAAGAAAAAATGGTGCAACTAAGGCAAGCAACAAAGAGTAAACCAATCTGATTAGCATATTTTGATCTCTAATGTATTCATCTTATTGATCGCATCCAACACCTTTTGTGGTGATAACTCTTTTAAACACTTTAAATGGCCAAGGGGACACTCGCGTTTAAAGCAAGGGCGGCAATCGATATCGGTGTGCACAATGGCCACCTTTTCGGCCAGCGGCGGTGTGTATTGCGGTGAGGTCGAGCCGTAGACTGCGACCACTTTACAGCCAACGGCGGCGGCAACGTGCATGAGTCCTGAATCATTACTTATCACGGTATCGCACGCACTGAGCAAATCAACCGCTTCAATTAAGCTGGTTTGTCCGGCGAGGATGTAAGCATGGGATTGCAAGTCCTTATCGATTCTGTCTTTGATATTTTGGCACGCTTCGACATCTTTAGCAGAGCCAAATAGCCATACTTGCTTGCCCGCTTTAATCATCTCTTGTGCCACTGTGGCGTAATGCTCGGCAGGCCACTTTTTCGCTGGGCCGAATTCGGCGCCTGGGCACAAGCCGATGGTTTCTTTATCAGGATCGAGATTAAACTTATTGATGGTCTGCAAGCGCGTTTTTGGGTCGATGGATAAACTCGGCCTTGGCAGGGTCTCTAATCCCCCTAGCGAAGACGAATCTTGCATCACCTCTTTGGGGTGGGCAAGGGCGACATAGCGCTCAACCATGTATTGAAATGATTTTTTGTTCGGACGCAAGTCATTGAGTAGCCCATAGCGAAACTCGCCTTTCCAACCGGTGCGTTTAGGAATGCCGGCAAACCAAGGGATTAACGCCGACTTGGCAGAGTTGGGCAAAATAAAGGCGTGTTGATAACCTTGATCTTTAAGCTCTTTACCAATGGCTCGGCGGCCGAGGAAATTAAATTCACCGTGACCGAGAGGCATTTCAATCGCTTGGTTGACCTCTGGCATTCGCTCTAAAATTGGCTTACACCAACCCGGGGCGATCACATCAATTTGCGCTTGTGGGTATTGCTGTTTTAAGGTGATATACAATGATTGTGACATCACCATATCACCGACCCAAGATGGGCCAATAATAAGAATTTTCATAGCGGAGCTGTGGCCTTTAAATGCTGCTTATGATTGTTGTTGGCGTATTTGTGTTCGGTATTCTTTGTAAATATTACGCCCGTCTTGGCGCGTTTTAAAAAATTGCAAATTCCACATGTATTGCTCGGGGTGTTGCGCCACTTGTTGTTCAATGAACGCGTTCATGGCTCTGGCATCGACATGATCATCCCCGGTTGGGTAACCCTCCCACGGTGGAAAAATATGCACAATAAATTTACCACTATCGGCATCAAAGCACGTGAAGGTAGGCACAATATAGCCCTTACTGATTTTGGTCAGCTTACCAATCCCAGGTAAGGTTGCCTTTGGGTTACCGAAAAAGTCGACAAAAATACTGCTGTCACGCCCGTGGTCTTGGTCGGGTAAATAATAGCCTAAAAACCCTTCTTTAACCGACTTTAAAAAATGTTTAATCCCGTCGCTTCGTTCGTGAATGCGGCCGCCATATTGCAGGCGTTGGCGATTCATCAACCAATCTGTTACTGGGTTTTTTTGTTTTTTCACCATGGCAGCAACCGGCAAATCTCGCGAGGCCAACAGAACAGGTAAAACGTCGATCGACCATGTATGTGGCGCGAGTAAAATGATTTTCTCACCCTGATTTTTTAGAGTTTCCAAATGCTCTAAACCGATGATTTCAGTGTTTTTATCTAAATATTTTCGGCTGCGTAAGCTCAATCTTGGAAAGCGCATCAAAAATGTCCCTGCCGTGGTTAAGCACTGCTCAGCAATGGCCATTTTTTCGCTGTCTGATTTGTCGGCAAAGGCGGTATCTAAATTGACTTTGAGGCTGACGGCGGCCTTGCTGTCTTTGCGTTTGGTCAAAATAAACCGAGCGGCGCGTCGAGCCAAACCGCGATGGAACTTCAGGGGCAACAGAGAAAAGGGCAGGGCAACGGCGAGCGCGCCCCATACGCCCCAAAAACGCGGTTTGAGAAAATGCTTCTGAAAACGAGGAAGGTAGGTGCGATTAGTCGGTTTAAGCATGGTGATAAAAAATGCCTTCAAATAAAGAAATCGCCACCTCAATAGTCCGCTATTCGCGATGGCGATCAATCGTGTTAAACAAAGAACTCAGAAGTGTTTTAGTTCAAAATAGCCATGTATTCAGCCACGCCTTCTGCAACAGTTTTGAACTCGACATCACAACCCGCGGCTCTGAGTTTGGTGGTATCGGCTTGCGTGTACTCTTGGTACGCACCTTTTAGATGCTCAGGGAAAGGAATGGTTTCAATTTCGCCTTTGCCGTGATGCGCAATCACCGCTTTTGCCACTTCTTCAAATGACTCTGCGTTGCCTGTCCCACAGTTGAAAATACCGGACACGCCGTGCTCGAAGAACCAAAGGTTGACTTTGCATACATCCCCGACATAAATAAAGTCGCGCTTAAAGCCTTCACTGCCTGCAAACAGCTTTGGATTCTCGCCTTGGTTCATCTGGTTGTTTAAGTGGAAAGCCACTGAGGCCATGCTGCCCTTGTGTTGCTCTCTTGGTCCATAGACATTGAAGTAACGAAAACCGGTAATTTGCGATAGGGTTTCACCGTGATCTTCGGCGTCTTGCCACAAGCGGCGTACGTAATTATCAAATTGCTGTTTCGAGTAACCGTACACGTTTAACGCGCCTTCGTATTGAGGCTCTTCAATAAAGGTGTCGGTTTCGCCATAAGTGGCCGCCGATGACGCGTACAAGAAGGGAATACTGCGGTCTAGGCAGTAGTGCAACAGCTCTTTGGAATACTCATAGTTGTTGAGCATCATGTATTTACCATCCCACTCGGTGGTAGCAGAGCAAGCGCCTTCATGAAAAACGGCTTCGATGGGGCCAAAGTCATCACCGGCCATAATCTGAGTGAGAAAATCATCGCGATCCATGTAATCGGTGATATCGAGATCGACGAGGTTTTTGAACTTTTTGCCGTCTTTTAAGTGATCAACGACGAGGATGTCATTGATGCCTTGTTGGTTTAATGCTTTGATTAGGTTGCTGCCAATCATGCCAGCGCCGCCGGTTACGATGATCATACTTGTTTTCCACTAACTTGAAATAAGCTTGATTTTAACAGAAAAAAGGCCGTTATTGCGAGATTAAGCAACGCCGGCCGGTCAAAATTGTGTGTTGGGAATTTTAAACTCTCAACAACGCGCGCTTCTGGCGTGCCTAATTAACCTCATCAATATACCTTAAATAAGCATTTCTCAAACGCTGAGTGTGATTGAGGAAATACTGCTCGCCAAATCGCGCTCGGTTAAAGTAAGTCCGCTCAACATTGTGTTGGAAAGTGAGATCGCCGCCCAGTCCAGTGTTTAACAAGTTTTGATCGTCGCCAATACGGGTTTGAATGTTCAACCGGTACTGGTCAATGCCTCGCAGTTGCACGTAACCCGGTGACATTGAGCGCCAGAAATTAAACGGAAATTCGATACCTAAACTCAAAAATTGCTCGTTGTCGTCACCGTCTTTGGGCGTGGAGGACAAATAGCTCGCATAGACATTGACATCGCCAAACCTGTGATTGGTGGTGATGTCAAAGCCCTGATCGCCTTGCCAATATTCACCGCCTCGCACTCGTAATTGCCAGTCCCATTTCGGAATCGAGTAAAGGTAGCTCGCCAAAGCCGGTGTTTTTGCTTCCTCATCGTCATTGTCACGATGCGAAAAATGGCTGTATTCTGCGCCAAAGGCGTGACGGCCACTCGGTGAAAACCACATGCCTTGATATTTAAAGCCGTAGTAATCGTTCAGCACTTTACCCGCGGATAATTGCGACATGATACCCCACGGCCAGCGCCAAGCCTGATGAATCAACACGCGGTCCACCTGGTTTTCAAATTGGCCATCGGCGTAATAACCGTCTCCTTGATAATCATCGCTGTTATCCAATGGAGTGAAATGACGAACATCAAGCGCAAAACCTCGCCATAAAGGGGTGTAAAGGTTGGTCGCCAGTGCCAAAGAATAATCGAGAACCCCATACTCTGTAGCGATTGCGTAGCGGGTACTGGGGGAGACAATCACTTGGCTACGCCCAAAACCAGAACGTTGAGGCTCGGTAAACCACTGGGTATCGGTTAACGGATTGGCCATCACCTGGGTATCAAAACTCAGCCCTTTACAGTCTTGGCCTGTG
>JBFGYW010000208.1:0-4673 GCA_041587235.1 Vibrio sp. | reverse complement strand
TAGTAGAAATAGGTGCCGCTTTTTGCCCTGTACTCTGGCCCGATGTTGGGAGATCTCGTACATGGCCAACACTCGACTTAACGACAAAATCCTTACCCAGGTATTTATTGATCGTTTTCGCCTTGGCAGGAGACTCCACTATAACAAGCGATTTACCCATAATTGACTTAACGTCCTTTACTTAGTGTGAGAGATAACAAGACGTCTCTCTCCGTTAATTTATAGTTATGCTGCTTTTACTATTGTGCGAGAAACAAAGAAGATCAACCGCTTTTTTACATTTTGTGTTGTAATTGCTCGACAATTCATCGTTAAAATCTAACACTTACCTCAATAGCCTGCAAATTTTACCGCCAAGTGCGCGGGTTTAAATCTGCGATCGTCGCTCTGAAACGACTCGTTGGATTGAGTTTCATCGCCTTTTTTAGCTCTCAATAGGCGGGCTAAATGATGCTAACACCGTCATGGGTTAGCAACATCAGTCTAATCAAACTCAACATGCCCTAAAAATAAATATGCCCTCTATATAATAGAGGGCATGAGTAATCCGCTGACAAGCGCTATCGGTTACTGACTAAGTTGCGATAACTTGTCAAAGTAATCTGGGAAAGTTTTAGAAGTACAACCAGGGTCGTTAATGGTCACCGGTGTATCACTGAGCGACACCAACGAGAAGCACATAGCAATGCGATGATCGTCATAAGTATCGATTGCCGCATGTTTTAGCTCGGCGACGGGATGTACAATCAAATAATCTTCGCCTTCTTCTACTTGCGCCCCTACTTTGCGAAGCTCCGTGGCCATCGCACTTAAGCGGTCGGTTTCTTTCACACGCCAATTGTAAACGTTGCGAATTGCCGTTTCACCTTCAGCAAACAGGGCGGTGGTCGCGATAGTCATCGCCGCATCCGGGATGTGATTGTAATCCATGTCAATCCCTTTTAACTGGCCAACGCGCGAGATAATGTAATCTTCACCCCATTCAATCTCCGCCCCCATTTTTTCGAGCGCATCAGCAAATTGAATGTCGCCTTGAATCGAGTTTTTACCAATGCCAGTGACTTTTACCTCACCGCCTTTAATCGCCGCAGCGGCTAAAAAATAAGAGGCAGACGATGCATCGCCTTCAACCAAGAAATCCCCTGGCGATTGGTACTGCTGACCGGCGCGAATCACAAATCGTTGGTAATCGTGGTTTTCGACGTCAATGCCAAATTGTTTCATAATGTGTAGCGTGATATCGATGTAGGGTTTAGAAACTAACTCGCCCTCGATTTCGATCTCCATATCACCTTGAGCAAGAGGCGCCGACATCAAAAATGCCGTCAAAAACTGACTGGAAATCGATCCGTCAATGGTGACTTTACCCGACTGCAACCCGGTACCGGTGATTTTTAATGGCGGATAATGGGTGTTTTCTAGGTACTCAACCTTAGCGCCAGCTTGAGTCAGGGCATCGACCAAGTGACCAATAGGACGCTCTTTCATACGAGGCTCTCCCGTCAGTACATACTCGCCTTCCCCCAAACACAGTGCAGCCGCTAACGGACGCATTGCCGTACCTGCATTGCCAAGAAAGAGTTCAACACACCCTTCAACAGAAAAAGCTTGGCCAAGGCCTTGAACTCGGCACTCGGTTTTGTCTGCCGATAGCTCATAATTAACGCCGAGCAAACTCAACGCATTTAACATATGTCGAATATCATCACTGTCTAACAAGTTGGTGAGACGCGTAGTTCCGTTGGCTAGCGCGGCAAGCAACAAGGCGCGATTTGACACACTTTTAGAGCCGGGTAAGTTGACTTGACCTTGAATTTTTTTGATGGGTTGTAACGTTAAGCTTTCCATTAATTTTGTCTGTTCCTTGCCAATTTTGTTAACTGGTGGGAAATTGGCTTTATCATTTTTCGTCATGCCAGACTAACGAAAAATTGACTGAAACACTAGCGTATAATCGAGACAATACTCACCAAACTGGCAATCTCGCTCTGCAAATGCAAAGCGAGAAAATCATTTGCTTAAAAAAGTAACAATTAACGGGACTTAGAGTTTGGTTTTGACGGCATTTTACGCTTAATCTTTAAACGTCATGGTCATGCTCACATTGGCTAAATGAGATTGACGACCGGGCGTTAGTATTCCTTGTCGACGCGTACCCCATCGTCAAAATACAGCAATCGGACCGCGTCGCCTTTGTGAAAACGCATGCTATCATCCACATCTTGGATAACATCGACCAGTTGCCCATCGTCTTTGCGAATTAAAATTTCCACCAGCGGGTATTCAATGCGAGTAATTTGCGGCGGAGTTGGCCTAGCGACAGCGGCCCCTGCAGCAATACCAAGCCCTGTCGCGAGTAAGCGGCCGCGCCCTCGGCCAAACTGGTGGCCGATTATTCCGCCAACGGTCGCCCCTAGCAAAGTATTCCAGCCCTGGTCTTTTGAGCGTATAATTTGCTGTTTAGTGACATAACGTACAGTATCTACGTGTCCAAAGACCACCTGATTTACCGGCCGAGCAACATTTCGTTGATAGCTGGCATTGGCGAACAAGGGCAAAGACAGTAAGATGATCATGAATGTTTTTTTCATAGTGACCTCATTGATGAAAACGACAACCACTTCCAATTTTTAAGCAATCGCCATGGCTAAATTGTTAACTGAACTCTCGCAACACAATTGTGATTTCCCCAACCCAGAGTTGGCTTGGCACGATCCTGATGGATTACTGGCTTTTGGGGGCGATCTGTCGCCCAAACGCTTAATATGTGCTTATCAACAAGGGATTTTTCCCTGGTTTTCTCACCAAGACCCCCTACTCTGGTGGTCTCCATCGGTACGTGCTTATTTCGATCCTATGACTTATCAACCGGCAAAAAGTTTAAAGAAATTTCAACGCAAGCATCAATATCAAGTCACCTTCAATCGCGATACTGAACAAGTGATTCGCCAATGTGCCAACACTCGCAGCCAAGAAGAAACTTGGATTACTGCCGAGATGCAAGAAGCGTATATCGACCTAGCCAAACTTGACCATTGCCAATCGGTAGAAGTTTGGCAAGATAACACACTGATCGGCGGTTTGTACGGTTTAACCATTGGCCAAGTGTTTTGTGGCGAGTCTATGTTCAGTATAGCCGATAACGCCTCAAAAATTGCGTTGTGGTATTTTTGCCACTACTTTGCCCATCACAACGGCAGAATGATTGATTGCCAAATGATGAACCCCCACCTTGAGTCCTTGGGGGCTAAACCACTGTCTCGTCGCGATTACTTAGCACTATTACACTCATTAAAACATCAAACCATGTCGACAAATTATCTGGCGCCGAAAACGCTAACTGGAGGTATTTGCCATGAATGAGGCCGTGCAGTTACAAATCGGCTTAACTCAACAACATCCTTGCAGTTATCTCGGTGATAGGCAAGAACGGGTCGCTGTCGCCATGAGCCCAGAATTTCACAACGCGTCGGGTTATCAAGTCTTACTAGCCAATGGTTTTCGTCGCAGTGGTGATACGATTTATACACCACACTGTGATGCCTGTTCTGCTTGCCAGTCCATTCGCATTCCGATTGCCGATTTCAAAGCCAGTCGCAGCCAAAAAAGGTTGTTAAATCAATCGCGAGGTATTACCGCGATCATGAAGCACCAGCTCGATGACGACTGGTTTGAGCTTTACTCTCGCTATATTGAAGCTCGACATCAAGGTGGGAGTATGTATCCTCCAAATCAAGAGACATTTAAAACCTTTGCTCACTGCCAATGGATGTCGACTCATTATTTGCACCTCTATCAAAACGATCAGTTAATCGCCGTCGCCGTCACTGACGTTACCCCGATGGCGGCCAGCGCGTTTTATACTTTTTTTGACCCCGATTCGCCTCTCTCTCTTGGTACCTTAGCGGTATTACAACAACTAAGGTGGTGTCAAGAAATGGGTAAACAATGGCTGTATCTTGGTTATCAAATCGACGAATGTCCAGCAATGAGCTACAAAGTGCGCTTTCATCGTCATCAAAGGCTAGTAAATCAGCGTTGGCAAGGGTAAAATAACGCACAAAATTATTTTGATGATATGCATCCGCTCTCAGGGTGCTTGCCGAATTTCTATCTAAAGAGGATTAAATGGCTAAAGAAGACGTAATTGAGATGCAAGGCACGGTTCTTGACACTCTACCAAACACTATGTTCCGTGTTGAACTTGAAAACGGCCACGTGGTCACAGCACACATTTCTGGTAAAATGCGCAAAAACTACATCCGTATTTTGACTGGCGATAAAGTAACGGTAGAAATGACACCATACGATCTATCAAAAGGTCGCATCGTCTTCCGTGCTCGTTAATCTTTGCCTGATGTAACGGCATAAAAAAACGGAGCATTGCTCCGTTTTTTTATGCTTAATGATACCAGTCTAACTAAATAGCTAGTCACCCTAACTGGTTAACAAACTCGATAACATCGTTAATAAAATTACTTATAGAACAACGACTCACCGTCTTGTATTAATAAGCAAATAGGTTGCCTTATTCTCAAGCTTGATAGCTGCGCTATCATTGACCACATACTTAATCAGATTGGTATTACGCTTTTTACTTTCTTGGTCAACCGAATACTGGCTACCCAATAGGCGATAAACCAAATCGCTATTTAATGGGCAGCGCCAGGGTC
>JBFGYW010000207.1:0-4677 GCA_041587235.1 Vibrio sp. | reverse complement strand
GCGCGTCAATGGAGCGAGATGTTTTGGCAAAGTCTCGCATTGGCAGTGAGTGCGGTGTTATTTACCCTAGTGACACGCTCTTTATTGCGCTGGCGCGTGTGGCAACAGCACCAAGATTGGCAACGCGAAGCCAAGCGGTTACAAGAGCTTGCCGGCCTTGGTCATGCGTTGCCTTTGTGCCAGCGGCTTAGTCAATTATCGACCCAATATCAAGACGGCGATCACTACCAGGTATTTGTTAACCAGGTATCGAGTCACCACAATGACCGTGAGGTATTGAGTTTGTTCGAGCAAACAGTTTTGGCGCCTTTGGATCACAAAGCCAGTCAATTGATCGCCAAATATGCGGCCGATTCCGCGGCATTGGTTGCGATTAGCCCATTTGCCAGTGCCGACATGTTGTTGGTGGCATGGCGAAATTTACTGATGATCGATAAGCTCAGTGCCTTGTACGGGGTGCGCTTAGGTCAATTATCTCGCTTGCGTTTACTCAAGCACATTGCGATGAATATGGCTTCGGCTGGAGCCAGTGAATGGATGATTGACAATGGTTTTGATGCCTTATCGGTCAGTGCAACGGCCAAATTGTCTGCCCGTGCCAGTCAAGGGATCGGTATTGGATTATTGACCGCTCGAGTGGGCATTCAGGCGGTGTCTTTGACGCGGCCGATTAAAGCCAACGCCCAACAAGTGTTGACCTTAAAGCACATCCGCCAAGCGGTGTTATCCCATGTTATTCGCCTGTATCGCGGCGCAAAAACCACAGAGAATGTTTGATCGCGCTTGACCCAGTGAAATCCTTAGTAGACACTACTGTCAACTTTTCGTGACAGTGTAATAGGATAGGGTGTGCGCTTAGAAGTCATATGTGAAGACAGGCTCGGCTTAACTCGCGAGTTGCTCGATCTGCTCGTTGCCCGTGCCATCGATTTACGCGGCATTGAAATCGATCAAATCGGGATTATTTATTTGAATTGCCCTGACATCGACTTTGATAGCTTCAGTGCATTGATGGGCGATATTCGTCGTATCGACGGCGTCAAAGACGTCAGAAAAATTCAGTTTATGCCAATTGAACGGCATAACCACGAGTTACTGGCCTTGGTCAATCACTTCCCAGAGCCGGTATTGGCCATCGATATCAAAGGTCAGATTGACATGGCCAACTTAGCGGCTTGTGCGCTGTTAAAAAAATCCGAGAGCGAATTAAAAAGCACACCGGTACAGCAGGTGTTACCGCAAATCGAATACGGCAGTTGGTTAGAAGCGCCAGAGAGTCGCACCCGCGAAACCGTGGTGTTACAAGGCATCGATTATCTGGTTGAGTTGATGCCGGTACATATTGAGAACGATCATCAGCAGCGCACGTTTGCCAGTACGTTACTAACGATCCGCACCCAAGTGCCCGAGTTGACACCGCGCGTTGCTGTGTATCCTCCGTCATTGGGGTTTGAGCACTTTGTCGGTATTTCTAATCGCCATAAGGCATTGGTCAATCAAGCCAAAAAGCTCGCTGTGCTTGATCAGCCGCTGTTAATTGAAGGCGAAACCGGTACCGGCAAGGAGATGCTGGCCAAAGCGTGTCATCAACGTTCAGCACGTGGCAAGCGGCCTTTTTTAGTGCTCAGTTGTGCCTCAATGCCCGATGATGTTGCGGAAACGGAATTGTTCGGTCATGCACCGGGGTCGTTTAACCACGAAAAAGGTCACAAGGGTATTTTTGAACTGGCCGATGGCGGTACGGTTTACCTCGATGAAATCGGTGAAATGAGTCCACATCTGCAAATTAAGTTACTGCGCTTTTTACAAGACGGTAAGTTTCGTCGGGTGGGTGAAGAAAAGGAAATGGAAGTGGACGTGCGCATTATTGCCTCGACCAAGCACAACCTGGCTCAATTGGCCGAAGACAATAAGTTTCGCGAAGATTTGTATTATCGTTTAAACGTGTTGAGTATCAGTATTCCTCCTTTGCGCTCGCGTCCGAATGATATTGCCCCCTTGTTTGCGCTGTTCGTCAATAAACACAGTCAACAATTGTCAATGGCGGTGCCGACTTATCACAACGACCTTCTCGATACATTAATGGCCTATCCTTGGCCGGGTAATATGCGTCAACTCGATAATATGGTGCTGCGCGCACTCACCCAAGTGGAAGAGGGAGTATTGACCTGTGAGCACTTTCACTTGCCCAAGGTATCGCAATCTGAGCCGCAACCTTTAGGGAGCAACGAGCTCAATGGCAGCCTGGATGACATGATGAAAAGTTACGAAGCGCAAATTTTGCACGCCCTGTATCAAAATTTTCCTTCTAGTCGCAAATTAGCCAAGCGCTTAAACGTCTCGCATACGTCGATTGCGAATAAGTTGCGCGAATACGACATTCGAAAAGTGGATTAGAGCATGTCAAATCAGCCCTTGATTACCTTATATGACCATCAAGATTGGCAGTTGCGCAGCGCTGAGTTGTGGGACGCTGAGCCTATTTGCCAGTATTTTTGTCGCAATAAAGCCTATTTAAAACCTTGGGAGCCAGAGCGAGAAGCAGGTTTTTATCAAGTGAATCACTGGCGCCAGAAATTGGTCAAACTCGCCGAGTTACACCGCTTGTCTCTCGGGTTTTATTTTATTATTTTTCACCCGTTACACGACAAGGTCATCGGCACCTTGTCGTTCGGCCAAATCACCCGATTTCCCTTTCACGCCGGATCACTTGGCTATTCTCTTGACCCAGAATTTCAGGGGCAAGGCATTATGACCACCTGCGTAAAAAAGGTGTGTGATTATTTGTTTAAGCAACAAAACTTGCACCGCATTCAGGCCGCGCACATGCCCAATAATACAGCAAGCCGAGCAGTGTTAGAGCGCAGTGGCTTTGAGTATGAAGGCCTGGCTAAAGACTATTTGCTTATTGATGGTCAGTGGCAAGATCACTGCTTGCTCGCTCTGACCAACGCTCAGTGGCAAAGCCGAACGCGCACGATTTACAACGATTAATTTTTTGAGGTAACCATGTCTTACACTTCGTTAGAAGACTATCCGCGAGCGTGGATTTTTCGCCACGCTTCACTGCCGATTGAACCTGAGCAACTGGCGTTAATCAAGCCAATGACTGCTCAGCGCGCTGCGCAGTTTTGGAAAGAAAACATCAGCGCCGTCAGTCCCGATGCTGAGCGTCTCAGTGACAAAGACTGGGCGATGCAAACCTCAAGTTGGTTACACCACCTCGATTGGATGCCAGAATGGGAAAGCGATGAGCCGCAACTGCCGGCCAGCATTCTCGAATTCATTGATTGGCAAGACGATGTGACGGTTTACTTTTGTTATGAAAAATACAATGTGATTGAAACCAAGTGGTCGGTGTTCAAGCAACATTGGAAAAACTTTTTATTTTATGATGACGGGCCGATTTTATTGGGTCGACGCCGTGATCAAGCGCTGTGGTTTCACACCGATGGCAGTGTCAAGTTGGGCCATCGCGGCTGATTGAGATTATCACAGGGTAATACCAAGCTAAAATAGCTGGTCACCCTAGCGGGTTAAAAAACTCGATAACATCGTTAAGAAAATAACTTGTAGAACAACGACTCACTGTCTTGTATTTATAAGCAAATAGGTTGCCTTGTTCTCAAGCTTTTTCTCTGCGCTACCTTTGACCACATACTTAATTAGATTGGTATAACCAAGTTAAAAAACGCTCATCGGGGTTTGCCGGTGAGCGTTTTTTTCGTGACAGAGCGTGAACGTGAAGAGGAAGCGTGGTATGGCCATACCCCGAAAAATAACCGTATTACATTTCGTAGCCACTGGCACTGGCCATCGATAAGGGCTTAGAAAACCAATATCCCTGTAAGTAGTTGGCGCCGAGTTGCTGGTAAAAAAGTTTCATTTTGGCATTTTCGATCCCTTCGACCACCACCTGTACTTGGTGTTGATGACACAGGGCGATCAAGGAGTGTAAATAACTCGAAGACATGGGATTACCGAGCGCTTTTTCGGCAAATTCTTTATCGACTTTGAGTTGGTGAAAAGGCAAGTCAAAAAAGCTGTTGATCGAACTGAGCCCTGCGCCAAAGTCGTCAAGAGAGAGTTGAAAGCCCAGCGTGGCCAAATAGCCAAGTTGTTCGACCGCAATTGGGTAATTATCAAGCGAAACGCTTTCGGTAATTTCGAGCACAAAATCACCAGGGGTTAGCTGATGACTTTGACACAGTTGATAAAAATGGGTCGGAAGTTGGGAGTTGAGCAGCTGTAACACCGAGACGTTGACATTGACTCGCGGCGCTTTTGTGTGTCTTTGCCGGTAGGATTGTAAAAATCGACATGCCTGCTGAAATACAAACTCACCGAGTTGGCCAATCAAACCTTGTTGCTCTGCTTCGGTAATGAATTCATCGGGGTAGATTTCACCGTGTTGAGCACTGCGCCAGCGAACCAAGGTTTCAAAACTGCATACGGTTTCACTCTCGGCGCAAAAAATGGGTTGAAATTTAACGTACAGGGCTTGGTCGGCAATCGCCTGCTTTAAACTTCGTTTGATATAACAAAAGCGCTCAACTATGGCGGCGCTCTTTCCTTGGTAAAAGGTTACCAAGGGCACAATGCTTTGGTTGTAAAAACAGGCATTGGCGGCTTTTTTCAGCACGGTGTCTGGGCTTTGCACGCTTTGGCAATCGGGAT
>JBFGYW010000206.1:0-4691 GCA_041587235.1 Vibrio sp. | reverse complement strand
GAGCCTTTTTATGACCGGAGAGAGGAATGCAACCAGACTTATTCACGCCAAGCGAGCCCTCGGGCAACAACCTTCTTCCTTACGATGGCGAAGCTCATTACCTAGAAACGCTTTTTAACGACCAAGAAAGCGCGCAATGGTTGGCGACACTCTCAGAGTCTATTGCTTGGCAGCGCGATCAGGTCACGATGTTTGGCAAAACCATCACTACCGACAGGCAAGTGGCGTGGTTTGGTACTCAACCGTATTTGTATCGCTACGCACAACACACCAAACAAGCACAATTATGGACGCCCCCATTACTGGCGATCAAACAGCGAGTGGAACAAGTGACAGGCGAGCGCTTTGATACTTGTTTATTGAATTTCTACCAACACGGCGAGCAGGGGATGGGATGGCACAGCGACAATGAGCCCGAACTCAAGCGCGAAGGCGTGATTGTCTCCATCAGTTTTGGTGCAGAGCGAAAGTTTGTTTTTAAGCACAAAGCCACCAAACACAAGGTTGAGCTCTGGCTGGCGAATGGCAGTGCGCTGATCATGGGCGGCCCCATTCAGCAGTATTGGCTACACACTTTACCTAAAACCAAAAAGGTCAACCAACCGCGGATAAACCTTACCTTTCGTCAGATGGCAAAATGAAGGCGGCAATGGCGAAAAGGTGAGCAACCTCTAATCTCTTGTCTGAACAAGGCCCGACCACAGTTAACCTCTAGGCGGATTTATGCAATACTGATTCGATAATAATGCAGTTTCATTTTGAGCGGATACTAAGTGGCGTGGTGATGGAAGAAAACACAGTCGAACAACCCAAAAAAAACAGTGGTTGGCAAAGGTTTAAAAGCCAACCGTGGTGGATAAAATTAACGGCGTATTTGGTCCTGTTATACGCTGTGTTTTTGCTTTTAGCTGGGGTGGTGCTTCCTGCCGCCGCTAAACATTATGCGCCGCCGTGGCTTAGCGATACCTTGGGCCGCCCCGTTGCGATCAGTGATGTTAAATTCAACCCGTTTTTGTGGCGAGCTCGCATCGACGGTTTTGTCATTGGTGAGGCACAAGAAAAGACACCAAGCGACGCGACCGAGACCGATGTTTCTGCAGAGCAGGCGCTGTTCTCGTTTTCTCGTCTCGAAGTTGAACTGCAAGTGTGGCGTTCGCTCTTAGATTTAACCCCGACCGTTGATCATATTTTCCTTCAGCAGCCCCAAACCACCATTGCCCGTGTGAGTAACGAGCGCTTTAGTTTTAGCGATATTCTCGATCACTTAGCGGAACGCGCTGCGCAAAAAGAACCAGAACCCGAGCAAGAGCCGCAAGAAGAAAGCGGCATCCCAGCCTTGTTACTCAACCAATTGGTGATCAGTGACGGCGCGATTTATTATGACGATCAACCGACCGGCAGCGCCCTGAGCTATGACGATCTCAATTTTGCTATTAAAGATTTTAACACCCATTACTTAATCGCAGAATCGACGCCATCGGCAGACTCGCTGGGCAACGATTATCAAGTGAACTTTGTGACCAACAAAACCGGTCAGGTGAGCCTCAAAGGGCAAGTACAACTTCAGCCGCTGAAACTCAACGGCCAAGTGGCGCTCAACAAGATTGCCTTGACGCCTTTGTGGTCGTTTGTCAAAGCGCAAATTCCCGCCACCTTGTCTTCTGGCCAGTTGAATTTCACCAGTCGTTATCAAGTGTCACAACAACAAGATCAGTTAGTTTGGCAAATCGATAAAACCCGTTTGTCGCTGTTGGATTTGGCGTTCTTACAAGGTGATGAGCAAAAGATCTCGTTGGGATCGCTTAAACTCGGCGATATTAAAGCCGATAGCCAAAGCCAAAAAGTCACCATCGATGGGTTAATGCTCGATAAACTTGACGTAAACGGCGCCTTTAAACAAGGCGAATTGGATTTAGTGTCTTTGTTTATGCCTAAAACCGACCAGGTTTCACCGGCGACCTCGTCAGCTCATTCACCGGGCGAGAGCAACGCTGACGACACTCAGGCGGTCGAGACCAAGACGCAAGCGGCCAATGCTGACAGTAACACCACTGCCGAGCCGTCTTGGCTGGTCGAACTCAAGCAGTTTAAGTTAACGCAAAGTAATATTCTGCTGCACGAGCAAACCATTGCCAAAGATATGGTTTGGCAAGTGTCCCCTCAAGTCACATTAACCGGTATTCGCAGCGATCTATCGAGCCCAATCGACTATCAGGTTTCGTTGGCGATGGCCGGGCAAAACCAGCAAGCGCCGCAAACGTTAAGTAGCCAACTGGAGGTAAAAGGGCAGGTGGCGCCACAGTTAGCTGGGGTTAAAGGCGATATCACCTTGAGTGAATGGGCATTGCCTTGGTTACAAACCTACCTCGAGCCTTATGCGCATATCGCGGTGAAAGAGGGGCGACTCAATGCCAAACTTGCCCTCGATTGGCAGCAAGACAGTGGCGCAACCATCAAGGGCGAAACCAATATTGACGATCTTAATGTCGTCGATACGCTGATGAATAAACCGCTGTTAAAATGGCAAGATTTGGCCTTAATCGGGCTGGATTTTAATCAACAGAAAAACCACCTGGCCATTGATACTGTGGCGATTGATCAGCCGTACTTTACGTTGCAGATTGATCAACAGAAAAAAACCAACGTCAGTCAATTGGCGAAAACGACGTCGGCCACCCAAGCGGCCTCTCAAGGTGAGTCGCACAGCGATGCGCCGGCTCCGGTGCCCAACGACCCATCGTCAAGTACGGCACAGGCCAGCAGCGCTCCAGCCTTTAGTTTTGATATCAATAACATCAAGATTATTGATGGGGCGACCGATTTTGCCGACTTATCATTGACGCCGAGCTTTGCCGCCAGTATTGAACTGCTCAACGGGGTGATTTCACCGGTCAGTTCTGAGCCAAGCAAAACCACTAAGATTGATTTGTCTGGTAAAATTGACCGCTATGCCCCTGTGAGTGTTTCTGGCACGGTTAAACCCTTTAGCCCGACCCCAGAACTCGATATTGGTTTCTCAGTTGAAGGGGCAGAGCTGACGTCGGTGAGCCCGTACTCCGGGACATACATGGGCCGTTACATCGATAAAGGCTTATTGTCATTAGATGTTCAGTACTCATTGCAAGACAATCAGTTACGTGGTGAAAACCGAGTCGTGATCGATCAGTTGAAATTGGGTAAAGCGAGTAATTCTGAGCAGGCGCTGAACTTGCCTCTTGGTTTGGCGATTGCGTTGTTACAAGATCGCAATGGCGTGATTGATCTTGGTTTGCCGGTCAGTGGCGACCTCGACAGTCCAAGCTTTAGTGTTGGGGGGATCATTCTAAAAGCGCTTGGCAATGTGATCACCAAAGCCGTTACCGCGCCGTTCTCCTTTTTGGCCAACTTGGTTGGCAGTGATGAGCCATTAGACAAAGTGGCTTACCTAGCTGGCAGCAGCGAACTCACCCCTGATGCGGTCAAAAAGCTCGATACCTTGGCAGAAGCCTTGACCAAGCGCCCGAATTTAAATGTCGATGTTCAGGGGCAGTTAAATGAAAAAGAAGATGCTCGCAGCCTCGCCGAACAAAAAGCACAAGCGCTGTTATTAGCCCAGCCATTGGTGGTGATTTGGCCTGAAGACTTTTCGCCAAGTGAAATCGCCCAGCACGCCAACATCGCAGAGGCGTTGCAAACGGTTTATCAACAGCAAGTGGCTGACGACATTGATCAGCAACGCCAAGGTATTATCGATCAAGCGACCCAACAAGGCCAAACTTTAACAGAGGAGCAGGTGAACACCTCTTTAGATATTCTTCTGTATCAAAAATTGGTCAGTGCTCAATCGGTGAGCCAGCAAGAGATGGTGGCACTCGCGACAGCGCGTAGCCAGGCCGTGAAGCGTTATTTGGTCAATGAAAATAACATCAAATCGTCACGGGTGTTTATCGTGACTGGGCGTGGTAAAAAGAACAACAGTGCCGAGGCTAGTTTGAGTGTCAAAGCGCCGTAATCACGGACAGTCATCGAGATTAATTTAGCAAAAATGTAAGAGCAATGGCCCCGTATCCTTTCCTCGGATAACGGGGCTTTTTTTTGCTATTTAGTCGGGGGAATTAATGGTAGTTTTAAATTGGAAGTGCCCCATTCTGTGCTGCGAGTAAAAATCAAGTTCACTTTGAACAAATGAACTTGAGATACTTGAGTTAATGTTAAATTTGATAAAAGGGTATGAGTGTTAGAACCAATTCGTTAATTAGTTAACTTTAGCCAGCAATAACCAAGCAGCTTTTCGATCATTCTCTCTCCTTCATACCAATACCCATATCCTGCATCAGTATGGATGTGACCAGCTCCGGGAATTATCACGATTTCACTGTTCCAAGTAGTCGCCAGAAATTGTGCTCTGGAAAGGGAAAGATGTTCATCATTATCACTGCATACGAGAATGCTAGGAAAGGACAAAGGAAGTAGTGGAAGTGGACGTTGAACGCAGATTGGTGGTATGGCTGATGGAGCATCAACATCAGCAGGGGCGACAAGAAGTGCTCCTATAACTTTGTCTGATGAATAGACTGATGCCCATTGAGCTATCGTTACTGAACCGCAGCTATGACCAACAAGTAATACAGTGCCAGATACTTTGGAGATTAGGGCGTTCAGAATTCTGTGTCAGTTAACGTTGGCTAGATATCTAAGACATCATCCAAGCG
>JBFGYW010000205.1:0-4783 GCA_041587235.1 Vibrio sp. | reverse complement strand
TGTTTGCCAAATTAAACAGCGAGCAACTCGATTATATCGATCACGTTTTAAAGCAAATCGGACTTTATGAGCAACGTTCTTTATTGGCGGGGGCGCTTTCTCATGGGCAAAAGCAATGGTTAGAAATTGGCATGTTGCTCATGCAAAACCCCAAGTTGTTATTAGTGGATGAGCCAGTGGCGGGCATGACACATCAAGAAATGGATCGAACCGGGGAGTTATTGACGTCGCTGGCTGGAGAGCGAACCATTTTACTGGTTGAACACGATATGGATTTTGTTCGCTCACTGGCCAAAGAGGTGACCGTGCTTCATCAAGGTCATGTGTTGGCGGAAGGCAGTATGGATCAAGTGCAAAGTAACCCCAAAGTGGTTGAAGTTTATCTTGGAGAAGAATCATGATTACGGTGAAAGGACTGAACCAATTTTATGGTCAAAGCCATACGTTGTGGGATTTAGAGATGCAGGTTCCCGAAGGCAAATGCACGGTATTAATGGGGCGAAACGGTGTCGGAAAAACTACGTTATTACAATGCATTATGGGATTATTAACCGTCAAAAGTGGTGAGATTAACTTTTGTGGCCATGATTTGACTCAATGTGCTGCTGAAAAACGCGCCCCTTTGGGGGTGGGGTATGTACCACAGGGGAGGCAAATTTTTCCACTTTTGACGGTAGAAGAAAACTTGCGTATTGGTTTGCCAATGAGAAACGATGGCCAAAAGCAAGTCCCGGACTTTATCTTTGACCTTTTTCCTATCCTCAAAGAAATGCTACATCGTCGAGGCGGGGATCTCTCTGGTGGCCAACAGCAACAGTTGGCGATCGGTCGCGCCTTAGTGATTAACCCCAAGTTATTGATTCTAGATGAACCAACTGAAGGGATACAGCCGAATGTGGTAGCGGAAATCGGGGATATCATCCGTCGTCTAAACAAAGAAATAGGATTAACGGTTTTACTGGTCGAGCAAAAATTACCCTTTGCGCGAAAAGTGGCGGATAACTTTTGTATCCTAGACAGAGGCCGACAAGTTGCGAATGGTGCGATTGAAGACCTGAATGATGAGTTGGTCAAAAAATATCTTACGGTGTGACGTTATGAATATGATGTGTGATCTGACCACCCAAATTGAGCGTCATTGGCCAGCTCATTTGAAATTGGACTTTGTAAAGTCTGGCGATAAAACGCAAATGAAAAACATGGCATTTAAAGGCCCACTTCGAGTTCAACGGCCATTTTACCCAGAACAAGACGTGTGCCATGTTTACTTGCTGCATCCACCAGGCGGGTTGGTTTCTGGTGATGACCTACACATTGATATCCAGTGTCAACAAGGTAGCCACGTATTAATTACCACGCCTTCAGCAGGCAAAATTTATCAAGCTGATAGTAATAGTATTAAACAGTTACAGAATGTTGATATTGAAGTAAGCAATGGCGTATGTGAATGGTTGCCAATGGAAACCATCGTATTTGATGGTGCACAAGGTCAATTAACCACTAATATCCAGCTGCATGGCGAGGCCAAATTTATCGGGATTGACGTTTTTTGTTTGGGTCGGCCTAAAAGTGAGCTTCCGTTCAAATCTGGCAGTATTTCACAAAAACTTTCTATTTACCTAAACCATCGCCCTTTACTGCTTGAGCGACAAGTACTGTCGGCAAGCGACCCTCTGTTAACAGCAGTCAGTGGTTTTGATGGCCACTTAGTTTCGGGCACGTTGACTGTGGTTGGATTTGAGTATGGCGAAAAGGTGGTGGCACCGCTGCGTGACTACATGGCCACAGAATCAGAAGGGGTGTTAAGCATTACTTACCGGCTCGACGTGTTGTTAGTGCGATACCTTGGGGATTGCAGTGAAGAGGCGCAACGTCTTTTACGCGCTTGTTGGGCATTTCTTCGACCCTTATTACTTGAGAGACCGGCGTGTTACCCAAGGATCTGGAACACCTAAACACGATGAAAACAATCAGGACAGAGGATGAATAAATGGAATTATTGCCAAGAGAAAAAGATAAGTTATTACTGTTCACGGCGGCATTGGTTGCTGAACGCCGTTTAGCTCGCGGGGTAAAACTAAACTATCCAGAGGCATCGGCCTATATTTCTGCGGCAATCATGGAAGGCGCTCGCGATGGAAAATCCGTGGCGATGCTGATGAATGAAGGACGCCATCTTTTGACCAAGGAACAAGTGATGGAGGGAATTGCCGATCTTCTTGAAGAAGTCCAAGTTGAAGCGACATTTCCCGACGGGACTAAATTGGTCACCGTTCACAACCCCATTCAATAGGAGATTAGGATGATTCCTGGTGAATATTTTTTGAGCGATGCCCCTATTACCCTTAATGCTGATCGAGAGATTACGGTGCTCGCTGTTGTCAATCATGGTGACCGTCCCATTCAAGTGGGCAGTCATTATCACTTCTTTGAAACAAATCCTGCCCTTGATTTTGAACGCTCAAAGGCCAAAGGGAAACGTTTAAATATTGCCGCGGGAACTGCAGTACGCTTCGAACCCGGTCAAACTCGCCATATTGAATTGGTGGCTATAGATGGTGAGCAAACCATCTTCGGCTTTCGCGGCGACATTATGGGTAAGTTATAACTCTGGGTCAGGAGAATACCATGGTAGAAATATCACGACAGGCGTATGCCGATATGTATGGCCCCACGGTCGGGGACAAAGTTAGGCTTGCCGATACTGAACTGCTCATCCAAGTGGAAAAAGATTTCACCGTGTATGGCGATGAGGTCAAGTTTGGTGGTGGCAAAGTGATTCGCGATGGCATGGGGCAAGGACAATTGTGCCGCGACCAAGTCATGGATTGTGTGATCACCAATGCCCTTATTTTGGATCATTGGGGGATTGTGAAAGCGGATATTGGGATCAAAGATGGCTATATTGCCGCCATTGGCAAAGCAGGTAACAAAGACATTCAACCGCAAGTGACGATCAACATTGGCGCTAGTACCGAGGTCATTGCTGGTGAAGGACACATTGTCACAGCAGGCGCTGTGGATGCCCATATACACTTTATTTGCCCACAACAAATCGAAGAGGCGTTGATGGCTGGCACCACGACCATGATCGGGGGAGGTACGGGGCCAGCGACGGGCACCAACGCCACGACGTGCACACCTGGCGCATGGAATATGAAACAAATGCTTCTTAGTACCGACTTGATGCCGATGAATTTTGGTTTTCTTGGCAAAGGTAATGCAAGCCTGCCAGAGCCTCTGGCCGAGCAAGTAGAAGCGGGCGTGTGCGGTTTAAAACTTCACGAAGATTGGGGGACGACCCCTGCATCGATTGACAATTGCTTATCGATTGCCGAGCAATACGATATTCAAGTGGCGATTCATACTGATACCTTAAATGAATCTGGTTTTGTTGAAGATACTTTAGCCGCATTTAAAGGCCGAACCATTCACACCTATCACACCGAAGGGGCGGGGGGCGGTCATGCTCCCGATATTATCGTAGCTTGTGGCGAGGCGCATGTTTTACCTTCTTCAACCAATCCAACGCGTCCTTATACCATTAATACCGTTGATGAGCATTTGGATATGTTGATGGTGTGTCACCACCTCGATCCCAATATCCCTGAAGACGTGGCGTTTGCGGATTCGAGAATACGCAAAGAAACCATCGCCGCGGAAGACATCTTGCACGATCTTGGCGCCTTTTCCATGATCGCATCGGATTCACAAGCGATGGGGCGAGTAGGTGAAGTGATCACAAGAACTTGGCAAACCGCACATAAGATGAAAGTACAACGAGGATTTTTACCACAAGACCAAGCCATGCAAGCGGATAATTATCGTGCCAAGCGCTATATCGCAAAATACACCATTAATCCGGCGCTTGCGCACGGCATCAGCCATGTGGTTGGCTCACTTGAGGTGGGAAAACTCGCTGATATTGTGTTGTGGAAACCGGCCTTCTTTGGCATTAAACCTTCGCTTATCGTCAAAGGCGGTTTGATTGCTGCGGCGCCAATGGGCGATGCCAATGCCTCGATTCCCACACCGCAACCCGTTCATTATCGGTACATGTTTGGCGGCTATGGGCAAGCGCCAGCGTCGACATCGGTCACCTTTACCAGTCAAATTGCCGTGGAGCAAGGGTTAAAACAATCCCTTGGTCTGGCTCGTGAACTCGTCGCTTGTCGCCATTGTCGCTCGGTGACAAAAAAGGACATGATTCACAACGATTACATGCCGACCATCAGCGTCGACCCGCAAACTTACGAAGTCCGTGCTGATGGGCAGCTATTGAGTTGTGATCCGGCGACCGAGCTGCCATTAGCCCAACGTTATACGCTATTTTGAGCCCAGTTAATCAAAAGGAATTGAGCAATGTTACGAGTTATTCGTCGAAGCGATCATCATCATGGTGATATCTCTGATTCATTAGTTTTAGCTTATGAACTGCGTCAACGCGGCCGCTTTCGAGCAACCAGTCAACACGGTTTAGACGTGGGGGTATTTTTGACTCGGGGTGAGACACTTCAACAGGGTGATTGCTTATTTACTGAATGTGGCAAAGTGATCAAGGTGGTTGCCGAAGAAGAAAAAGTGATCACGGCGGTGACAGAAGATTGGCTGACTTTCGCCAAGGCGTGTTATCACTTGGGCAATCGTCATGTGCCACTGGAGATTGGAGACCGGTGGCTGCGTTTCCAGCCAGATCACGTACTTGAAGCCATGATCAGTTTACTCGGTTTAACCTGCCATCATCATCTCGCCATGTTTAATCCAGAATCGGGTGCCTATCAGG
>JBFGYW010000204.1:0-4853 GCA_041587235.1 Vibrio sp. | reverse complement strand
GTCTGACACAGTTCGCTTCGCTTAACACAGTGTAATAAAGATCGCTGCGCTGCAAGATCGTTTCACTGCAAGGACGCTGTGCTCAAGTGGCAAGGTAAAATCAGTGTGACACAGTGAATGACAGTCTGACACAGTTCGCTTCGCTTAACATAGTGAAAGACAGGCTATGTGCTGAGACTGTCTTATCACTCTCTTTAGTCTTTGTCTTGCCACTTGCTACTTGGAGCGAAGCGATCTTGCTACTTTTTTAGCAGGTCACTTCACTCAATTGGCATGGCAAAATATTGGTTTGTACAGGTCTTGGGGCTTTGGGGTTGCCATGATCTAAAAGCAAAAGGATCATGGTGATCTTTTAGGGGGGAGGTAATATCGAGGATAGTTATTCGTTTTTATATCGCTAAAGTTTCGGTAATAAAAAAGGCAAAGTCGAAACTTTGCCTTTTATAATCAAGAAACGACACTTAGAAGCTATAAGCGGCTTTTAAGTAAAGACGACGACGTTCACCGACGATGGCTCCCGACTCTGTCGTAAATCCAGCAATGGCGTATTCTTTATCAAAGAGGTTTTTGACATTCGCTTGGAATTTCCAATCCTGCCATTGGGTTTGCCATGACATATCGTAAATGGTGTAAGACTTGATGGTATTGTAATCGCGGTCTTTTTGTTTACTGGCGTAACTTGCCCCAAATGCAATAGATGAATCTAAAGCGGGAATTTCATGTCGAGTCCACACGCCTAACTGATTGTGCGGTGAGTTAGACAGCGCTCGCGCTTCGTTTTCATTATCTGTTGTCGATAGGTCATTGTAGGTGTAGCTGACATTTGCAACCCACAATGGTGTGATCTGAGCGAGAACGTCCATCTCAAAGCCTTGGCTGCGGATATCTCCGATCGCATAGATCAAATCATCATCATCAGTATAAGCGATGTTTTCTTTAACGATATGGTACAACGCGGTATTAATATTGATGCGATTGTCAAATAAGTAACTGCGCGCACCGATTTCAATTTGGGTGTTTTCTTCCGGATCAAGCAACCCATCGGCAGCGTCTACTTGGTCAGACGCATCTTGAGGGGTCAGACCCAAGGAGTAGGAGGTGTAAGGTTTAAACTGCGGATTGACTTCATAGGTTGCGCCAACGCGAGCAGAATAGCCCCAATCGTGATAATACGCATTGTCACTGCCATCATCGTGATCAACCACTTTTTGTTCCATGAAGTCAGCACGAGCACCAAAGACGAGGTTTAACTTATCCGTTGCCTGCCATTGATCTTGAGCGTAGATACCAGCTTGGTTGACGTCAGTAGAGCGATCGCGGTTAAGAGTTAACACATAGCTACTGATGTCATCATCATAAGCGGGATCCGACAAAGATAAGTAAGATGGACTTTCAGCACCACTATCTGCGCTAGTTGTACCAGAGTAATAGAAGACTTCATCTTCGCTAGCAAAGTGATAGTCACTGCCGACGACAACGGTGTGATTACCAAAATCTCCAACTAGATAAGAGCCGAGATCAATGCCTTTATAGTAGCGAACTTGATCTTGATAGCGGCGAGAAACTGAGTCTACTTCTCCATCATCATCGGTATCGACCAGGGCTCTTGCTTGGTGGAATTTGATGGTTTCTTTTGTTTCATAAGCACGAAAAGCAAAGTGACTATCTAACCAATCATTGACCTCATGATCCACATGCGCTTGAACGATATTTGCTTGGAATTTTTGGTAATCATCGGGTTCATTACTGCTCCAAGAGCTATCTGTTAGGAAGTTACCACTGGAGTCGATAGGCACACCGCGCAAGCGCTCACCTAATTGATAGAAGTAGGAGTATTGAAGGGTTAATGTTGTGTAGTCATTGATATCCCACGCGTAACCCACATCTAAGATTTGGTTTTCTTCTTCAACGTTATTGCGATAAGAGTCTTCGCCACTTGAGTAAAGGCCAATACGGTAACGTTGAGAGCCGTCCTCATTGGCTGGCCCCGAAGATTCAAAGCTGCCACTTAGAAAGTCTTTGTTACCACCGGTAATTTCTAGGGTCGTTTCCGGTGTGTAAGTCGGTTTTTTGGTGACGTAGTTGATCACACCACCGGCTTCGCCCGCACCGTACAATGAACCTGAAGGTCCTTTCAGTACCTGTACTTGATCAATATTAAATAGCTGAGGAATAGTAAAGGTTCTGAAAGGGTCGCCTTTTAAGCCATCGTAAAGCACTTCACTTTCTTGCTCAAAGCCACGGATTTTGACGATGCCGTAGTTGAAATAAGAAACACCAGACATAGAGCGAAACAGATCCGTCACTTCGTTGGCCGCTTGATCTTCAATTAAATCGTGCGTCAGGATCTGAATGGATTGTGGGGTTTGATCTATAGTGGTGGCGGTACGTGTGCCCAATGAGGCTTCATTGGATTTGTAGAGTGTCAGCGCGCGTCCTTGTACTTCTACAACATCGGTTTCTTGTTCGCTGTTTGACGTAGAATCTGCAGCGAAGACTTGAGGTGATAGAGCCAGTAGACCACAGGCCTGCATGGCGATGACGGATTTTTTCAATAACATAGCTATAAATAGTAATCAGAATAGATAAATTATCGCTATGATATGCTCAATGAGAATGAGTTACAATAAGGTTTTCAAGTTTAACTAATAGTTCAATTTAAAATGATTTAGTAAGCCTTTGTAATTATTATTAAAGTCAATTTATGGTTGTTGAGATAATTATTGATTAGGCAGTGAGGTCTGAACCATACTGTGAAGATCATTATGATCCCATGACCAATGGTTCGTGGCAGATAAGTCGATACCACCAACCGAATAGGGGATGATATCGAACGAATTGTCCTTTGGTGACTTTAGCCGGTAATAAGTCTCTTTTGAACTGTGTTCGATGGCTAAATACGGCCATAAAGGTTTGATACAGGCATGTAGCATCGTATCACCGAGGTAGGGCAGAGGATCTTTTTGTTGCCACTGGTTAAATAGCTGTGGCCAAGTTAGGGGACGGATGGCTTGTCTTAGGATATCGATGACTATGGTTTGTGTTTTGGTTAATCGTGAATCGCAATGTGGCAATTCTTGTAGATGCCTTTTGATTACGGCTTGTAGATTAGGAAAGACACTGGCTAAATCTCGTTGATAGAGCGCCATGAGAGGTTTGGGTGTATTTGCACAAAAGGCGGGCCAAATCTGCTGAGCCAGCGTTATATGTTGCTCTTGTAGTGGTTGTTTATGCTCACGCCACAAATAACGAAAAGCGTACCTTGGTAATTGACCTAAACCGATAAATCGTTTTAATCCTGGAAAGTGATTGACTTCAATATATTCAATCTCAATGGCCTGTTGCTTGGCAAAGTGAGTTAAGGCTTCAAGCCACATGAGTTGATCGTAGTTATCGTGTTCAAGCCAAAATACCCGTCTGCGGTATCTCGGTGAGCAGAGTGTCTCTAGAGCTTGTCGTTGTTGATGTTGAATTTCTTTTTCTTTTTGTGCTTGAGTGCCGTTTTCCACTTTTGGCAGTAGGTGTTTGCCAATAAAGTGAGCTCGTTGCAGATGGTGTTGACCCTCGTTATCACTTAAAGGCCCCATGCAAAGCGGATCAATCAAAGAAAGATAATCACCGACAAAGTCTGGTGGGGTAAAGTGGGGTTTAATATCAGTACCACAGCGAATGTGAAGGGTGTATGGGTCATCTAACGGTACATCAGGTGGCTGCTTATATTGGCTTAATCTGTGGCAATGCTCAACGGCATGCTGCCATGAAGAAAAGCCCATTGATTCCAGCTTAAAAGTCGTCTCCTTACCTTGTATTGGCTCGGATTGCCCAAAACCGACCTCAAAATGCTGTTTTAAAGTATCGAGTGTTAAATCAAAGGGATTCATGATATCACCTTAATCTTAATTCACCATTGATAGCTTAGGTTTAATCCCTGGCTATCACCATTACTCCAAGGTGAAACGGCGATGTTTACCCCTGCCGGTGACGTAAAGTAGACTCCACTTAAGACACCAATGGCTGCTCCTGCCAGTACATCGTGCCAATGATGCTTATTTTGCTCAACTCTAGCATATCCTACAAGGCTTGCCAGTGTATAGCTTGGCACCCCGATCTGCCAACCATAGCGCTGTGAGAGTGTGGTAGCAGCGGCAAAGGCATTGGCAGTATGACTAGAAGGAAAGCTGTCGAAATCACTTTTATCTGGCCTTTCTGCGGCTATGGAGTATTTCCCAACCCAGACCACGGCACCGCTCGTGAGTAAGGTTAACCCCGCCTGTTGTAACCCTTGCCAGTCTTGATAGTACGTGGGTAGAGCCAATGAGGTCACTAGTAAGCCATCTGCGCCAATGTCACTGAATGTTCCCCAATCGGTTTTGGCGAAACAAGAGGTGGTGAGTCCCATGAGACTTGCCATTAATATGAGCTTTTTCAAGTTTTTACGTCCTTGTACTTCCTTTTGACAACCATTCGAAACCCTTTGATTAGCTTTGCCAAGTTTTGCGCTGAATTTTTGTGAACTATTGTTGAAAATGATTTTAATTCAATGGTTTGTTGAATGACTTCGACGTGATGGATTTGATTTTTATATTGAATGTTTGACTTGAGAGGGCATGGGCTGACTGAGGGACCAAGTTGGGGGCGCCCAGCCCTGCGACATGACTTTGGCACAAAGTCCGTTGCAGTAAGCGTATAAGCTGCAATTGAGTGACGTTATATTCAGATATAAAAAAACCACTTCGAGGTGAAGTGGTTTTTTTAATGTGGCTCCCCCTGCGGGACTCAACGGGGGCGCCCAGCCCTGCGACATGACTTTGGCACAAAGTCCGTTGCAGTAAGCGTATAAGTTGCAATTGAGT
>JBFGYW010000203.1:0-4862 GCA_041587235.1 Vibrio sp. | reverse complement strand
TTCTTGGCTGTTACCGGCACAGATGCTCGATAACGATAACGATTCCCTAGCCGGTGCGTTTGCCTTAGCCGCGGCAACCAGAGAAAAGTGTGAATCGGATTTGTCTTTGGTGACGGCTGAGCTCGACGATGATCATTGTTGTGCTGTGGTGATGGCCGATGCAACGGGGGAGTGGGGCGGCGTGTATCAACTCAGAGCCGGTTACAGTCGTGAAGAGCAGCGCAAGGTAATCGCCACGATTGCCATTGATCTATTGAGGCGCTATTTACAGGCACAGCCACGTTTTGGCCAATACCACTTTATCGATACCAAGCGCAGTTTGTGGTTGCCAAAAGCCGCCTTGTCAACCTTGTCTTAGCAGATCAAGTTGTATTTTTCTGCCTCACGGATTAGCAAAGCGGTGAAGCGACACAGTTACGCGCTAAACGAATGACATATCAATCATACAAAATAAAAAAGCCAAGTGAAGATGATATTCACTTGGCTTTTTTGTGCCGTTCTTATACCGATAACGTATCAAGGCGTTAGAGCGTTATGCGCCTTGGTAACGAGCAAGGCTGTTGCTTAGGCACTTTTGACATTGACATTGACATTGACGTTGTAATTCACATTGTGCAGTGAAATTGACGATCTGGCTTTGGCGATACAAGGCAAGACTTCACCGGGCGCCAAATAGGCCAATGGGAAGCCGACATAATCGACTTCGCCTGCGCTGATCGCACATTTACAGCTGCCACAATGGCCATCGCGGCAGTGATATTCAGGCTGTAAACCGGCTTTTTCCATTGTCTCTAACAAGGTATCTGAGTCGTTAGATTCAATCAAAATCACCTCATTAATATGAATCGAAGGCATTAAAGTTCAAAGCCCTCAAAGTCGTCATTGCTGACTTCGTTGTCGATTTGACCGACCAAGTAAGAGCTGATTTCCGCTTCTTGAGGGGCCACTTGCACGTTGTCAGAAGAAAGCCACGCATTGATCCACGGGATTGGGTTGGTCGTGGCTTCAGGGTAGGCCGCTGGCAAGCCAACTGCGTTCATACGAATGTTGGTAATGTACTCAACGTATTGGCACAAAATTTCGCGGTTTAGACCAATCATAGAGCCGTCTTTAAACAGGTATTCAGCCCATTCTTTTTCTTGCTCTGCCGCTTCTTTAAACAAGTCAAAACACTCTTGTTTGCACTCTTCGGCAATTTGAATAAAGCTAAAGTCATCTTGGCCGTTACGCAACAAGTTAATCATGTGCTGAGTGCCTGTCAGGTGCAGAGCTTCGTCACGAGCAATCAATTTAATGATTTTGGCATTGCCTTCCATCAGCTCTCGCTCGGCAAAGGCAAAAGAACAAGCAAAGCTGACGTAAAAACGGATCGCTTCTAGCGCATTAACCGACATCAAGCACAAGTAAAGTTGCTTTTTCAACGCATGCTTGCTGATGGTCACTTGTTCACCCTGAATGGTATGCGTACCTTCGCCGTAGCGATGGTAATCATTGGTCATGGTGATCAAGTTGTCGTAGTAGTGAGCAATGTCTTTCGCGCGCTTGAGGATGTGCTCATTTTCGACGATGTCGTCAAATACCACGGCCGGATCATTGACGATGTTGCGAATGATGTGGGTGTAAGAGCGCGAGTGAATCGTTTCTGAAAACGACCAAGTCTCAATCCAGGTTTCCAATTCAGGCAGAGAAACGATCGGCAACAGCGCTACGTTCGGGCTGCGGCCTTGAATCGAATCGAGCAGCGTTTGGTATTTTAGGTTAGAGATAAAAATGTGTTTTTCGTGCTCGGGAAGTTTGGCGTAATCGATGCGATCGCTAGACACATCGACTTCTTCTGGGCGCCAAAAGAAAGACAACTGTTTTTCGATGAGTTTTTCAAACACTTCGTATTTTTGTTGATCGTAGCGAGCAACGTTCACCGATTGGCCTAAGAACATTGGTTCTTTAAGCTGATCATTTTTTTGTTGAGAGAAAGTACTGTATGCCATGTCGAGCCTCAATAAAATAAGACCCCCGAGCGTTGTCAGGAGCCTTTTTAGGTGTGTTTATCGTCTTAAATCTTACAACCGCCGCCGGCGCAATCGTCTTCTTGAGCGACCACTTTACCCGATTGGTCATCGCTCGCTCCATCGCGAGTGTTGTGGTAGTAAAGGGTTTTGACACCGAATTTGTACGCGGTGAGCAGATCTTGCAGTAAGACCTTCATAGGCACTTTACTGGTTTCAAAGCGACTTGGATCATAATTGGTATTGGCCGAAATTGCTTGGTCGACAAATTTTTGCATGATCCCCACTAGGTGTAGGTAACCGTTGTTGTTTTGCAAGCTCCACAGCAGCTCGTACTGATTTTTCAGTTCGGTGTACTCTGGAACTACCTGCTTAAGGATACCATCTTTTGATGCTTTGACTGAAACAAAACCGCGCGGTGGCTCGATGCCGTTAGTCGCATTCGAGATTTGCGAAGAGGTTTCCGATGGCATTAACGCTGTCAAGGTTGAGTTGCGAAGACCGTGTTCCATGATCTCTTGACGCAACCCGTCCCAATCGTAGTGCAAAGGCTCGGCACAAATGCTGTCAACGTCTTTTTTATAGGTGTCGATAGGCATCAGACCTTTGGCGTAGTTGGTTTCGTTAAACGCTGGGCAACGACCAAATTCTTTCGCCAAGTTGACTGATGCTTTGAGCAAGTAATACTGCATGGCTTCAAAGGTGCGGTGAGTCAGGCCATTGGCACTGCCATCAGAGTATTTAAGGCCGTTTTTCGCCAAGTAGTAAGCGTAGTTAATCACACCCACACCGAGCGTGCGACGGTTCATGGTTGAACGGCGCGCCGCTGGCAGAGGGTAATCTTGGTAATCGAGTAGGGCGTCGAGGGCGCGCACAACCAGATCCGCCAATTCTTCGAAATCGTCGAGGTGGTTGATTTCGCCCAAGTTAAACGCCGATAGGGTACACAAGGCGATTTCGCCACTTTCGTCTTCGACATTGCTCAGCGGTTTGGTCGGCAAGGCGATTTCCAAACACAAGTTCGATTGGCGAACCGGCGCCACTTTTGAGTCAAATGGGCTGTGGGTATTGCAGTGATCGACGTTTTGAATGTAAATGCGTCCGGTTGAAGCGCGTTCTTGCATTAAGAGCGTGAACATGTCGAGCGCTTTCACCGTAGTCTTCTTAATGCTGTCGTCTTGCTCGTATTGAACGTAGAGTCTTTCGAACTCGTCTTGATCTTCAAAGAAGGCATCGTACAAGCCAGGGACGTCCGATGGCGAGAACAAAGTAATGTTGCCACCTTTGACCAGGCGTTGGTACATCAAACGGTTGAGCTGTACACCGTAGTCCATATGACGAACGCGGTTTTCTTCAACGCCGCGGTTGTTTTTCAACACGAGCAATGACTGAGCTTCACCGTGCCAGAATGGGTAGAATACCGTGGCTGCACCGCCGCGCACGCCGCCTTGAGAGCAACACTTAACCGCGGTTTGAAAGTATTTGTAAAAAGGCACACAACCGGTGTGGAAAGCTTCACCACCGCGAATTTCTGAACCGAGAGCACGAATACGACCGGCATTGATACCAATCCCTGCGCGCTGAGACACGTAGCGCACAATCGAGCTTGCTGTGGCGTTAATAGAATCTAGGCTGTCACCACATTCGATCAGAACACAAGAGCTAAACTGACGTGTCGGAGTACGCACACCCGACATAATTGGCGTCGGCAAAGAGATCTTGAAAGTCGACGTCGCGTCGTAAAAGCGCTTGATGTAATCAAGGCGAGTCGCTTTGGGGTAATTGGCGAACAAACACGCCGCCACTAGAATGTACAAAAACTGGGCGCTTTCATAAATCTGACCGGTCACGCGGTTTTGTACAAAGTACTTGCCTTCAAGCTGTTTTACCGCCGCGTAAGAGAAGTTGAGATCGCGAGTATGCTCGATGAAGGCATCGAGTTGATCGAATTCAGCTTCGGTGTAGTCGGCTAATAAGTGCTTGTCGTATTTGCCCGTTTCAACCATTTTTTTCACGTGGTCAAACAGGCGCGGTGGTTCGTACTGACCATAGGCTTTTTTGCGCAAGTGAAAAACGGCCAAACGCGCAGCGAGGTACTGATAATCCGGTGACTCTTCTGAAATGAGATCCGCTGCCGATTTAATGATCGTCTCGTGAATGTCCGACGTGGTAATACCATCGTAGAATTGGATGTGGGCGCGCAAAGCGACCTGAGAAACAGAGACGTTGTTTAAATCTTCAGCGGCCCAAGAGATCACGCGATGGATCTTATCAAGATCAATCGACTCTTTGCGACCGTCGCGTTTAGTGACAGTAAGTTGTTGGTTCATTATTCACACACCATTAGTCAACATCTAGTGAGGTAAACACTAGATGTAGGGGTCTTATTGATTTTGGATACAAGATAGAGCTATTTGCTGGGCTTTTCAAGGCATGACTTTGGGATGACTTGTGGATAACTGCTCCAGAGAAAAAAATCTGTAAGTAGCTACTCACTGAGAAGCTAAGAGCAGACAATGCCAGTAAAATCGATAGTGTGATCATCGAATTAAAGATGACCAGTTAGAAAAAAAAATCACTTGATCTTTGCCGTATTCTGTATAAGAAAATACTGCTCACCATCGCCGTTGGTCGTCGCATCGGCATTTAGGTCGATACTTGCGCTGAGCGGGCGAAATAGCGCGTTAACCTGGGTGAAGATTGCCCTGTTTTGGCGAATGGTCGCCTTTGGGCAACAGTAACGAGATAGGGAACGGGCTGACAGCGCCCGAACGCCTTTATCTATTTGAATCGAACGCCTTATCTGTGCGAACGTCTTAACCTGGTAAGGTGACCAAGGTAACGACAGCCATACCG
>JBFGYW010000202.1:0-4993 GCA_041587235.1 Vibrio sp. | reverse complement strand
ATGGCGGTGACCTACGGGTTTTAGCGACAGGTGACATAGATGAAGCATACGAAAGTGTGTTTAATCGCGAAGGGGAACAAAGAGAAGTCATTACCCGCAAGAATCGATTAGTACTGACGACGGGAGAAATCTTCTTAGTCGGTACCATACACGACATTACCGAAGTCTCTCAAATTAATCAAAAATTACTCGCCAGCCAAACCAAGCTCAAATATCAGTCTCAACAGCTTGAAATTATGGCCACAACCGACCCATTGACCGGTTGCGATAACCGGCGCTGTTTAGAAACAAAATTGCCGTCATTATTTGAGAAAGCCAAAAATAACGGCGGGTTATTAGCACTCGATATTGACCACTTTAAACGCATCAATGATTCATTCGGTCACCAAATGGGTGACGTCGTGCTTAAAACCTTCACCGAGATCATCCGCGCACAAATCTCTGAAAAAATCCCATTTATTCGTATGGGGGGCGAGGAGTTTTTACTCGCTTACCCCGGTGCGACATACGAGGAGCTCAGCCATTTAGCGAACACCATTCGCGAACACGTGGCATCCTACGACAAATGGCCAGTAAACGCGCCCCTTTCTATCACGGTCAGTATTGGTCTATCACACTCCACACATCAAGAAAATTGGCATCTTGAAAGCTTAATTCATCATGCAGACAATGCACTCTATCAAGCCAAAGAGCAGGGGCGCAATCGCGTCATCACAGCACACGCGGCAGACCAATAAAAACCCAATGGCAAACTACTTGGTTGCCATTGGGGTATGCGCCAATAAAAATTTTTTCTTATTGTTCACTGAGTAAATTTAAAAACGCCGCCCCGCGTACGCCTCCCGAGTCACCAAACTGAGCCGCAACAAATTTTGGCGCTTTGACACCAGGCATGAGCTCTGGCTGAATGTGAGGTGCTAAGTTGTCAATCAGCCACGTAAAATTAGACAAACCGCCGCCAAACACCACAATATCTGGGTCGAGTATCGTGATGATACTGGCTAAGGACTTTGACAACAAAGACATAAAACGGTCAACGTGCTCACGCGCTTGACGGTCGTGCTGTGAAAATCGTGCCACTATCTCTTCTGCGCTCAATTGCTCCTGATAATAAGCGTGATAGAGCTTTTCAAAGCCCCGACCCGATAAATACGCATCCAAACAGCCTTTTTTGCCACAACCGCACTCAAACAAAGGCGGGTTTTCGCCTAACGCCCACCAAGCATCGATTGGTAAGCGCGTGTGACCATACTCTCCCGCCATGTGATTATGCCCTGAAATAATTTTCCCATGGTGAACGATGCCCGTGCCACATCCCGTGCCTAGAATCACGCCAAGTACAGTGGTCATCCCTTGACTGTGTTCAGCATGAGATTCAGATAACGCAAAACAATTCGCGTCGTTTTCAATTTTGATCGGTCTTAAGAGCAAAGCTTCGAGATCTGGGCCTAAGCATTGCCCATTCGCGGCGGGCACATTCACCGTCTGAACCTTCCTGCTGACCGCATCCTCTATGCCGGGAATACCGATACCGACGCTTCCTTGGGTATGAAATTGTTTATCCGCCTCTTGAGCCAGTTGGACGACGGCATTGAGCAGGGCTTGGTAATCCTTGGTTGGTGTTGCCACCCGCTTTTTATGTACCGCTTGTTGTGCTGAATCGAAAACACACAATTCTATTTTGGTGCCGCCGATGTCAAATCCATACAGCATATCTGCTCCTGTTATACTTTGCTAAGTTCAAGTCTAGATAAGGCGCTGATCTAAACTGACCATCCAATATCTGAGTACTCACGACCTCACAACCTCACGATCAAAGAATACCCGGACATCAGATTATTCAATCGCTTATTGTTTTACCAAGCTTAAACATTCGATGACAAGACCGGGTTTAAACCATTCAAGTTCAACCGTGTACCCGCCTGGCTCTAAAGAGACGGTGATCCCTTCAATGTCAACCGGCTTTCCTTGAGTACCATTGGTCATAATTGACATCGCATAGTGGCCGTTAAAACTGACACTGCAAGCCGATTGGGCCAATGCATCCCTTGAATAGACGACCTTAGCGACGATCTTGTATTGACCGGCTTGCTCGACCCGTAAACGGATGCGTTGATGGCTCGACTGAGCACGAGTAACGTCACCCTGGTGGTGATTGATACAAACCTCAGGCGTGAAACTGGTCTCTTCACTAGCCACAAAGTGCTTCACCGGCTGATAGCGAACTAATGGTCTTTGCATGGCTGGGGTTGTCAAAATAAACCGGCAAATGTTGATTGCACTGCGCTGCAGTTCACCAAGCGTTAACTGCCCTTGCTCTAAGCCACTGAGCGTATTGTCATTCATGGGGTTTTGCTCTGCTCTGTCATTTTCCACCACCATGTAAAGATCGTTTTGCGCTCTGACCATGTGCGCGGTATTGGACAACGCCGCTTCGCCTCCGTCGACCGGATGATTCATTTTCGCCCACCAATCACTCATCACAATACCATCAAATTGCCATTCGTGGCGCAAAATATGGGTGGTTAAGTCGTAATGAGACGCCGACCAATAATGGTTAACGGGGTTGTAAGCCGTCATAATGGATCTCACTTTGCCTTGCTTGACCGCCATCTCAAACGGCTTTAAATGCAACTCACGCAAAGCTCGCTCCGACAATTGACTTTCCACATCATGACGCTTGGTTTCTTGATCATTGGCACAAAAGTGTTTAACGGTCGCCGTCACACCCGCAGAATCCAACCCTTGAATTTGCGCAATGGCAATCGCGCCGGTCAAGAAAGGGTCTTCGGAAAAATACTCAAAATTACGGCCATTAAGCGGATGTCGGTGCAAGTTGATGCCAGGACCAAGCAAATTATCGATCTGGTACGCCTGCATCTCTTGGCCTAAAGCGCGGTAAAGGGCTTGGTTAAGCTCGGGATTCCACGTACAACTTAATAAGGTGCCTATCGGAACCTGTGTGGCTTTATGGCCACTGTCTAGCCGAATACCTGACGGGCCATCGCTACAACACACCAATGGAATACCCAAATCAAATAATGAATCACTCACGCCGCCAAAGGTTGCCGCTGTCCCTGGGGTGACTTTCGGACTGCACATGCCTTCACCGCGAACCAAGGTCGCAAGCTGCTCTTTGCTCATTTGCGCGACAAAGTCAGTCAACTCGGCTTGGCCATCTCGGACATCAGCCAATCGTATCCCCCGCTCGCCAGTGATGTTCAACGCCTGTGGCAACACCCCTTTAATGCGTTTTTCAAGGCAATATTGCCGAGTAGGGACCGGCTCGTAACGGGCTTTATATGTCCCATCGCCCTGTTGAACGCCTGGTACCAAACGTTCAAAAGTCACCAGCGGTGCCATTGCCGACTGCTTTTTATCGACCACTAACGTCGATGCAAGTGACCAACAAGTCGGCAATAGACTCGCTTGTTTTACGCTGTTACCCAAATAGAACCGATACTCGCCCGCTTCGAGTACATCACAAAAGCGATGGCCTGATACCCCACTATCGTCGTACGACGCCAAACTTGACACCGGCACCGATAAAGACAAACTCTGCTCACCACCGGGGGCAATATTGGCCGTTTTTTGAAAAGCCACTAACACTCGAGCCGCTTTACCAAGCTGTCCTTGTGGCGCTTGGCAATACAGCTGAACCACTTCTTTACCGGTAAACGTGTCACCATTATTGCGCACAGCAATATCAAAGTGCAGCACCTCATCACGCCCTTGACCCTCGGTTCTAAAGCCAGACAATTGGGTGGTAAAATCGGTGTAAGACAAACCAAAACCGAATTCAAATTGCACGCGATCAGGGGCAAAGGTTTCAAAATATCGATAGCCAACATAGATATCTTCGCCGTATTGATTCGACTTGATACCGCCAAAATGCGGATCGGAAGGGTAGTCACTGAGTTGATAAGCAATGGTATCGCATAGCTTTGCGCTCGGGCACACTTGACCAGACAGCACATCGGCCAGTGCATGACCGCCTTCCATACCCGCAGCCCAACTGTACAACACCGCTTTAATGGCTTCGTGGTGAGGAGTACTCGTTAACCAAGACATGTCGATAATATTGGTGACGTTTAATACCACCACTACCTGTTGAAAATACTGGCAGCACTGGGTCAGTAAACCTTGCTCGGTATCGGTTAAAAAATAACTGCCAGCTTTGGCTTGATTGTCTTGATCTTCACCCGCCGTACGCCCTATCACCACGATGGCGACATCCTCCGAATGGCAATAACGGCGCAGTAAATCGCTATCAATGGGCATTTCTTTTTGAAACCAAGGCTCGGTCGCCCAACCGCCGCCGCCATCATCAAAAGGGTTTTCAGCCACCCAGTCTTGGTATAGCGACACCAGCGGTTGATTAAGCGTTAGACCAGGCTGTTGGCGAAGGCCGTCAATAATGTTAACCGCATAGGGGACATTGACCGCCCCACCAGAGCCGGTACCACTGCGATACGTATCTATCTGACAGCGGCCAAAAACCGACACTCGTTGAGTCGGTGAGCACGGCAGCACACCATCGGTATTTTTAAGTAACACCATCCCCTCCCCAGCCGCTCGGCGACTGAGTGGGGCAATGGCTTGTTGAGCGAAAAGAAAACGATTTTGTTCCATTTTTTTACCTAATAAATTGTTCGTGCCCGCACCTAGAAAGCGCTTTCTTGGTTGGCGTCTATTCAATCCTTGAGACCCAAAGCAGACCGATCAGCGTGCGGCCACTGTCTATAAATTATTGACGGAGCCACGAAGCCGGAATATCAACTTCGATGCGTTCTATATCCCCGTTACGAGCAAAGACACGTTCACTCACCTCACGGCTCAGCGGCAGCGAACCATTCTCGATGACCGATGAATCACGAAAATAGAGACGACATTGGCTTTGCCCGTTGAGACTGAGACGATAAATAAACGGCACTTGGCAATACGTGAAGGCCAAACACCCCGCTGGCAACGCTATGGTTTGTCGTTCGCCCTT
>JBFGYW010000201.1:0-5086 GCA_041587235.1 Vibrio sp. | reverse complement strand
TCATCACCTGCCGTTTGCAAGGTGTCTTGAAGTTCTCTCAATGTGTTAGAGGTTTCTCCCAATAATTTTTCACACTGAGAAATCGCTTCTTGCCAGTCTTGGTTGAGCAGATCGGCCACTTGTTGTTTGACGTCTTGTTGTTGCTCGTCCATCACTCGTTGGTTGAGGTCGATTTGGTCGAAGATTTCGGCGACGGAATACTTAAGTATGCCGTACACTTTGTGTTGCCAAAAATGCACATCACCGCCCTGCCTGGCTAACTCGACGGCTTTGCTCATTTCATCGGCGACCATCGACAATTGAATCGATAACTTCAATTGCGAGAATTGCTTTTGGCGAACAAAATAATCGGTCAAACCAATCGCCAACGGCGTCAAACGGTAGATACTCGCCCCTTCATTGATCTCACTGGTGAAGCGACTGATCAAACGCTGCTTAACCATATCGTTAAGGGCATTATTGGCTTTGAAGGCAGATGGCGTGTTATCGCCGTCAAACAACTTCACCACAATGTGAAATGCATCGTGCAATTCCCCTTCAGTCAGTTCTTGGTCGAATCGCTCCTGACTGAGTACTGCCATTGCTAAAAGAAAAGACAGTTTTTCGGTTGTCAATTGCAGAGAAAGTTGGTTGTCTTTTACCCAGCCGACCAGTTCTTCGATCGGTTGAGGTTTATCATCATGAGTTATTTCACTCATTATCATTCCTGTCTTTGCTTCTTTTGTGCCCATACATGGATGTAGCGCCCCATTGATATATAGGGCTCTTGACGACAAACTTGTCTTTCCATATCCATTAAATCCTGTGCCGTATAATCGCCCATATTGTCTCCTGGGCGGAGGTAGTCGCTGAAACAACGAATACCACTTTTGCCAACAATCGCAAGGCCAGACTCTTCTAACCAGCGATACACTTGTTCGGGTTTTAACCCCTTTGCGGGCTGGAGTTTAAATCGCTTCCGATGCGGCATACCGTCGAGTACATGAGGAATATTGCCACAAAGTACGTTTTTATACACTAAACCATGATGGTTATAGAACATCACAGAGATGATGCCATCATCGGCCAGTTGCTCAGTCAATTGTTTTAACACCGCTTCAGGGTTAGCCAACCATTCCATCACGGCATGGAATAAAATAATATCTTGCTTTTTATGTAAAAAATCCGCGGCATTTTGTACCGGCTGATGGATCAGTCGATAATGGTCTATGAGCCCATCGTTTTCAATCTCTTGCTCAGCTAAGCTCAGCATTTCACGGGAAAGATCACATAAGGTGATTTGATGGCCCAACGCCGCCATTCGCCTTGATAGTTGTGCCACACCCCCACCAGCATCGAAAATAGACAGGGGAAAATCTTTGTCCTTGACAGACTCAAGAATTTGTTCAAGATCTTCCCAAACAATAACTTGCCTAATATCGCCTTTGTTAGAGCCATAAATGTTTTTTGCAAATTTGTGGGCAATATCGTCGAAATTACGGTCTTCAATCACGGTGTCATGCAATTTTATAAAAGAATCATGTTACTATTCTGTCACAAGAAAAGTAGGAATAAAGAGCGATTATTTCAATTTTTCATCCAAGTGATGTTTTTTCGGACTATTTATTTATGTTTGAGTTAAAAAAAGTCATTTCAGCCTTCATGATGCCAATGCCAGGCTTACTCTTGCTCGGTTTTTTCGGCCTGTTGCTGATCATGTTTACCCGCCGTCAAAAAGCGGGCTGTATTGTGCTGTTATTTTCACTGAGTTTTTTATTCCTTGCCTCTTTTCAACCGGTGTCGAGTCGGCTCTTGATGCCATTAGAGCGCCAATACCCAGCTTTCTTACCCATTAACGGTAGCGTTGATTACGTGATGGTCTTGGGCAACAGTCACATCACCGACGATCGCTTGCCACCCACCTCGCAATTGAGCCGTACCGCCTTGATGCGATTGACAGAGGGCATTCGCATCTGGCGCATGTACCCGGGTTCTAAGATGATATTATCTGGCTATGCGGGGGGTACGAGTATTAGTCACGCACGCATGATGGCCAAAGTTGCACTTGCCTTAGGTGTCAACAAGAGCGACATTATTTTACTCGAAACCGCCAAAGACACCTGGGAAGAAGCTCGCCAAGCTGCGGCTTTTGTCGGCGCCCGCCGACTTGTTTTGGTGACCTCTGCCAGTCACATGCCAAGGGCAATGAAAGAGTTCACCAATGCCGGTTTAACCCCTCTGCCTGCGCCGACCAATTACCTGGCCAACCGTCAGACACAACAATTTTGGACCCGCTACTTACCGAGCAGTCGCTACTTAGAACAAACCGAATTATTTTGGCATGAACAGCTTGGCCTATGGTGGATACAATTGCGACAGCTTTTACTACCCCATCACGAACAAACCATCGAAGCCAGCCAAACTGAGCTATAATATTGCCAAGGTTCAATGTGATTTTATGCGTATTGACTAGACAAAGCGGTAAAATTTAATCATAATTTGCCGCTTTTCGACTGACGTTCAATTTTCTATCTCTGTCTTGATCAATTTCACTCTGTTTTGCCTTGCCTGATTGACTCAGATCAATACCAGCAACGCAAACGATTGCTATGAGATCACACACTAATAAAAACAACGAATTTAAGACACTAAAGAGTATTGTGAACATCAGTGACTGTGTCTGTAACAGATAATAATTAGGATACCCTATGGCCACCATAAAAGACGTTGCCCGCTTAGCCGGAGTTTCAACCACCACGGTTTCTCACGTGATTAACAAAACGCGTTTCGTTGCCGAAGGAACGCAAGAAAAGGTCATGAAGGCCGTTGATGAGCTCAATTATGCCCCGAGTGCCGTTGCTCGTAGTTTAAAATGCAATACTACCCGAACGATTGGTATGTTGGTCACTCAATCAACCAATTTGTTTTTTTCTGAGGTGATTGATGGGGTTGAGAGCTATTGCTACCGTCAAGGCTATACGTTGATTTTGTGTAATACAGGCGGTATATACGAAAAACAGCGCGACTACATTCGTATGCTGGCTGAAAAACGTGTCGATGGCATTTTAGTGATGTGCTCAGACTTGACCGATGAGCTCAATGAAATGTTAGATCGCCACAAAGATATTCCAAAAGTGATCATGGATTGGGGACCAGAAAATCCACAAGTGGATAAAATTATCGACAACTCTGAAGAAGGTGGCTACCTGGCAACTAAATACCTCATTGAACACGGTCACACTCAAATTGCCTGTTTAAGTGGTCACTTTGAAAAGCTTGCATGTAAAGAGCGTATTGACGGCTTTAAACGCGCGATGAATGAAGCCAAACTGACCGTAAATGAAGACTGGATTTTGGAAGGTAATTTCGAATGTGATACTGCGGTATTGGCCGCGGATAAAATTATCGCCATGGACAACAAACCAACAGCAGTGTTCTGTTTTAACGACACCATGGCGCTTGGTTTGATCAGCCGTTTACAACAACAAGGCTTAAAAGTACCTGATGATATTTCTGTAATCGGCTATGACAATATCGAGTTGGCTGAATATTTTTCTCCGCCGTTAACCACGGTTCACCAACCGAAACGCCGAGTGGGTAAAAATGCGTTTGAAATCCTTATGGCTAGAATAAAAAACAAACAAAACGAGCGTCGCGTTTTTGAAATGCACCCAGAAATTGTCACCCGCCAATCGGTCAAAAAAATCAAATGACCCTGAATCCTCTGATTTCAACTATATGAAATCAGAGGATATTCATAAAAAAGCTTATCCCTTGCTCGCTTTTTTACCAACCTCTCCTATACTTGAACTAGTATCACATTTTGTGGCACGAATTAAACCTTTACGGTGAGAATTTCGTATTCTTAGTCGGTCACGAAAAAGGCAAACCATCTGAAAAGATGGGACGCAAAGCTTCCGGCCTAAAGCAGCTTACCTTAGAGGTTAAGTTGACAGGTAGCGGGGTCACCGAAGGTAAGCTCAAAGAAAAATCTTTACGTTTCAATGACATCTTTCTTAGACTTACATGCGATAATCTCGAACCTGCAAAGCCATATGGGTAGGGTAACACACTGTCTCTGCTTTGATTTATCATTGAGTTGTCTATCGTGTGACGCAAAGTCAATGAGAATGCGTGGTATTGAGTTTATCGTATAAATACTTGTTATCACCTTTTTGTTATACACATGACGACTTGAGGTTCAATCGCAGATTCTATTGCTACCTTTGGGTATAGAGTGGCATTTCTTTTTATACACCGAGAATAGAGAATCATGGATAAACCGATACTCAAAGACTCAATGAAACTATTTGAGCCACTTGGAAACATAAAATCGAGATCCATGTTTGGTGGGTTTGGTATTTTTTCTGGCGATATCATGTTTGCACTTGTGGTAAAAAACGAGTTGCACATTCGTGCCGATGATAGAAAAGCCAAACTATTCACCGAACAAGGTATGTCACCTTATGTTTACCACAAACGCGGCTTTCCTGTTGTGACCAAATATTTTGCGCTCAATGAAGCGCAGTGGCAGTCTACAGACTCGATATTTGAGTTAGCACAAGAAGCTCTAACACAAGCTCGCGCCGACAAGGCGCACCAACAACGTGATCAGGTGGATCGTTTAAAAGATTTACCCAATTTACGGCTGGGCACCGAGAGAATGTTAAAAAAAGCCGGAATCGAATCCGTAGAAGCGTTAAAGCAACACGGTTCACTCGAAGCCTTCAAAGCAATCCGTGCTTTTAACGAAGAAGTCACTGTTGAACTTTTATGGGCCTTAGAAGGCGCCATTGAGGGGAAACATTGGAGTGTCATTCCTCAATCAAGACGCGAAGAACTCCTCGCTCATTTAAAGTAACCTATAAGCACTCTTTTCTTGTATTAGAGTGCTTTTTTGCCATTCATTTTCTCCCTTTCGCCACTTTTTCACCCTTTATCAGTTCAATCAGGTATTCTTTAATCTGACCGAGAAATTCTCCGATAACCAACAAGAGCATGGCCATGAAATTAATCAGTTTAGCTAACCCGCTTGAAATCGAAATACTATGCCATTACTTGCAATCTCATTCGATTGATTGTCAGGTCTTCCTACGCCACACCCAAT
>JBFGYW010000200.1:0-5119 GCA_041587235.1 Vibrio sp. | reverse complement strand
GGCGTTAATCGGCTCGTCATCGCAGACTAAGATCCGAGCTTGAGAGCGGAAATAATCCATTTGTTGTAGAATACCTGACAGCATCATAGTTCATCCTAGCGATACGTACTTTCATATTGTTTTTATAGGTGACGGCAAAGAGAAAGTGGTGTGTGAATGGTAAAAGTTTAGTGGGTTAAAAAGGCTTTGCTCTGCCAAAGTATGAATTAAGTGGAAGCAAGTGATTATTTTGTGAGCCAGTTAATAAATCGATGCTTTTTACGTGGCAAAAAATGCGAGCAATATCAACACAGGATCGCAGGGATCTTTTTTGATCGTCAAGTGGGCAATCAAGAGGTGATGTCGTAAACAAAAAGGCCTTCAACATTTGAAGGCCCTTGAAAATTAGAGTATTGGCAACAGGTGTTTAGTTCATGCCGTATTTTTTAAGTTTTTTGCGAAGAGTACCGCGGTTGATGCCCATCATGGTCGCTGCGCGAGTTTGGTTACCGCGAGTGTACTGCATGATAGTGTCTAATAGAGGCTGTTCAACTTCAGCAAGCACTAGTTCATAAAGTTCAGTCACTTCTTGGCCGTTTAATTGAGCCAAGTAGTTTTTAAGAGATGCTTTAACAGAATCACGCAATGGTTTTTGAGTGATTTGATCTTGAGAGGTTACGGTTGTTACTGTTAATGCTTCTGAAGTCAGATTTTGTTCGAACATATTCGGTCTAGCTCTTCTCTTAATTATGATGCAACGTTATCAAAATAACCTTCTAATGCCTCGAGTTGCTGTTGGGCGTTATCAAGGGCATTGAAGGTACGGCGGAAAGCACCAGCTTGCTCATGCTCTTTTAGATACCAACCAACGTGCTTTCTGGCAATTCGCGGACCTAAAAACTCACCATAAAACTCGTGGAGAGCGTGAACATGACCAAGCATGATTCCCTTGACCTCGGCGAGAGGGCGTTCGGGTAGCATGCTGCCGTTTTCCAAATAATATTGGATTTCCTCGAAAATCCACGGCCGACCTTGTGCAGGACGACCAATCATTAAAGCGTCAGCCTCAGTGTACTCTAAGACAAACTTCGCCTTTTCCGGGCTATCGATATCACCATTTGCGATAACCGGAATAGTAATGGCTTGTTTGACGGCCTTAATGCTGTCGTATTCGGCTTCGCCTTTGTACATACAGGCTTTCGTTCGTCCGTGGAGAGCCAAAGCTTGTATGCCGCAGTCTTGGGCCATTTTGGCAATTTGAACGCAATTCTTGTGCTCTAAATCCCAACCTGTACGGGTTTTCAGTGTGACAGGCACTGATACAGCATTCACCACAGTTGTTAAAATCTCTTTAACGAGATCGGGAAACTGAAGCAATGCGGACCCGGCCAGCTTTTTATTCACTTTTTTTGCGGGGCAACCCATATTAATATCAATAATCTGAGCGCCATTCTCGACACTAAACTGCGCAGCATCCGCCATCAGCGCAGGATCGGCTCCTGCAATTTGCACTGAACGTATGCCCGATTCACCTTTGTGAACCATGCGCTGCTTTGATTTTGCCGTCTGCCAAACTTTTGGATTAGAAGACATCATTTCGCTAACCGCCATTCCCGCGCCATAGCGCAAGCACAGCTCTCTGAACGGTCTATCCGTTACCCCCGCCATAGGCGCAACGATCAAGTTGTTGTTCAGTTGATAGTTTCCGATTTTCAAAGCATCATCACAGTTGTCACCCAGCAAGGGCGCGCATTTTACGCATTTTTTCATCTTCTGAAAAGACTAATATTTGAGCATTGGCGAATTGTTTTATCAATTAGTATAAATTTCAGTCGATTAGCTCAAAGTATTTTCATCTGATTTTCATATTCTTTTGTTAACCCTGGCGAGGGGCAACTATATTGGTGCTTTTTTGCGCAAAAATCAAGCGACAAATTGCAGCTTATTTAACCGCAAAACTTACGATGACTGTTTCACGATGACTGCTTTTGCCCTGAAATGCGGCACCATTCACTCTGCTCTTTGATCGCATCGAGTGTGAACGCCTCTTGGTAGTAACGCGCGACATCCTGTGCTTGTGTATCAAGTACGCCAGACATCGCCAATTGACCTTGGGGTTTGACTAAGCTGGTGATCACTGGAGAAAGCTCACGCAATGGTCCGGCGAGAATATTGGCGACCACGACATCCGCGATTAAGCCCTCAGGTTGATTCTGAGGTAAGTAGACTTCGAGTTTATCGGCCACGCCGTTGCGCTGTGCGTTATCGTGAGAGGCTTGCAGTGCTTGCGGATCAATGTCGATGCCGATCACCTGTTTGGCGCCAAGTTTAATCGCGGCAATGGCTAAGATGCCAGAACCACAGCCAAAGTCGATGACGGTTTTGTCTTGCAGATCCAGCCCTTCTAGCCACTCGAGACACAGAGCGGTGGTTGGGTGGGTGCCGGTGCCAAAGGCGAGCCCTGGGTCGAGCATCACGTTAATGGCGTCGGGGTCTGGGATATCGCGCCAGCTCGGGCAGACCCACAAGCGCTCGCCAAACTTCATTGGGTGGAAGTTATCCATCCATTCGCGCTCCCAGTCTTTGTCTTCGAGCTGTTCGACTTTATAGGCAAAATCGGCCGCCAGCAGTTGGCTGTTTTTGATTTGTTCAATCACCCAGTCGGTATCGGTATCGGCGTCGTACAGCGCCAAGATATCCGTATCGCCCCAAAGACGAGTCTCACCTGGCAAAGGTTCGAAAACCGGGGTGTCATGGGCATCTAAAAAAGTCACTGACAAGGCGCCGGTCAGTTCCATCAGCATATCGCCAATCGGTTCGGCGTTTTCGTTAGTGGCATTGAGTTTGATTTGAATCCAAGGCATGAGCTTATCTCTATACTGGCGATTGAACATTTGGCGCAAAGTGTAGCAGAACTTCGGCCAAGATAATGCGCAATAATAAAAAATGCCCGCACAAGGCAGGCATTATTGAGTATCAAAGTCGGCGCGCTGATTATTGCAGGCCTAATTTCTTCTCTAGGTAGTGAATGTTGGCGCCGCCGTGTTGGAAGCTCTCATCATTCATGATCGACTCTTGTAAGACGATGTTGGTTTTGATCCCTTCGATGATCATTTCGCCCAAGGCATTCTTCATACGGGCAATCGCGACATCGCGGTTCTCACCATAAGTGATCAGCTTGCCAATCATTGAATCGTAGTGAGGAGGGACTGTATAGCCAGTGTAGATGTGCGATTCCCAGCGAACACCCATCCCGCCTGGCGCGTGGAAGTTGGTGATCTTACCCGGAGAAGGCATGAAGCGCTCAGGATCTTCGGCATTGATACGACACTCAATCGCATGGCCGCGGATCTTGATATCATCTTGGGTGAAAGACAGAGGCTGACCAGCCGCAACGCGAAGCTGTTCTTTGATCAAGTCAACGCCGGTAACCATTTCAGTCACTGGGTGTTCAACCTGAATACGGGTGTTCATCTCGATAAAGTAGAACTCGCCATTTTCGTATAAGAACTCAAACGTACCGGCACCGCGATAACCGATTTCGATACACGCGCGAGTACAACGCTCACCGATGTATTTACGCATTTCTTCAGTGATGCCTGGTGCCGGTGCTTCTTCAACCACTTTCTGGTGACGGCGCTGCATAGAACAGTCACGCTCACCTAAGTGAATCGCATTACCTTGACCATCGGCAATCACTTGGACTTCAACGTGACGAGGGTTTTCGAGGAATTTCTCCATGTAAACCATGTCGTTGTTGAAGGCAGAACGCGCTTCGGCACGAGTCATTGAAATGGCATCCACCAACTCAGACTCTTTGCGAACCACGCGCATACCACGACCGCCGCCGCCGCCAGAGGCTTTGATGATCACTGGGTAACCGATGCGTTTCGCAAAGGCTTTGTTTTTCTCTGCGTCGTTGTCTAACGGGCCATCTGAGCCTGGTACACAAGGCACACCGGCTTTTTTCATGGCGGTAATTGCCGACACTTTGTCACCCATTAGGCGAATCGTTTCTGCTTTAGGGCCGACAAACACAAAGCCGCTGCGTTCAACTTGCTCAGCAAAATCTGCGTTTTCAGACAAGAAACCGTAACCAGGGTGAATGGCCACTGCTCCCGTTACTTCCGCTGCAGAAATAATACGTGGGATGTTAAGGTAGCTGTCCATACCGCGAGCTGGACCAATACAAATGGACTCGTCAGCCAGTAATACGTGCTTTAAATCGCGATCCGCGGTGGAGTGAACCGCAACGGTTTTAATACCGAGCTCTTTACATGCGCGAAGAATACGAAGTGCGATTTCACCTCGGTTCGCGATGACTAATTTATCTAACATAAGGACCTCGATTACTCGATGATAACAAGCGGCTGATCAAACTCAACAGGTTGGCCATCTTCTACGAGAACAGCAGTAATAACACCCGATTTATCGGCTTCGATTTGGTTCATCATTTTCATCGCTTCAACAATACACAGAGTATCGCCAGCAGAGACGCTTTGACCAACTTGAACAAACGCAGGGGCATCTGGGCTTGGAGAGCTGTAGAAAGTACCGACCATTGGCGACAGAACTTTGTGGCCTTTCGCTTCTTCAGCTGCTGGTGCCGCTGCTGCTTCTACTGCTGCAGGTGCCACAGGCGCTGGTGCTGCGGCAGGTGCAGGAGCCGCTGCGTATTGAATTGGCGCGGCGGCTGGTGCAGGAGCGGTGTTACGGCTGATGCGTACCGACTCTTCACCTTCTGCGATTTCAAGTTCAGCGATACCAGACTCTTCTACTAATTCAATCAGCTTTTTGATCTTGCGAATATCCATTGTTTTTTCTCTTTATCTTGTGAAATAAGACAACCTCAAGGTGAGGCTGTAGAGGATGTACTATTTGCTTTCTAACCTTTCAATCGCGGCCGATAAAGCAAATTGATAACCTTGCGCACCTAATCCGCAAATCACACCGAGCGCTTTATCCGACAAATAAGAGTGATGGCGGAATGGCTCCCGTGCGTGAACATTGGACAAGTGCACTTCAATAAACGGTATATTAACGCCCAACAGAGCGTCTCTTAACGCAACACTCGTATGAGTGAATGCCGCAGGGTTGATGACGATAAAATCAACGCATCCCATGCTGTCGTGAATCTTTT